>JBLNAW010000346.1:0-5158 GCA_050259555.1 Solirubrobacterales bacterium | reverse complement strand
GCTTCACGAAGATGTCGGAGCGGCTCGCGCGCCACGGCAGAGTCGGCGCGGAGGAGGTGACCGACGTCATCGGCGCGGTCTTCACCCAACTCCTCGCCGTCGCGTACGCGAACGGCGGGGGTCTCATCAAGTTCGGTGGGGACGCGCTCCTGCTGTGGTTCTCGGGCCACGACCATGCGGTGCGCGGGGTCCGGGCCGCGTACGGGATGCGCCGAACCCTCCGCGGGCTCGGCGGGATCGAGACGACCGCGGGCAGGGTCACGCTGCGGATGTCGGTCGGGGTGAACAGCGGCCGGTTCCACTTCTTCCTCGTCGGCGACTCGCACCGGGAGCTCGTCCTCACCGGACCCGCGGCGACCGGCACGGTGCAGATGGAGTCCGGTGCGACGGCCGGCGAGATCCTCCTCGGCGCGACGACCTGCTCGCTGCTGCCCGAGAGGGCGCTCGGGCTCCCGAAGGGGGGCGGACGGCTGCTTCGGTCGGAGCCCTCCGGGCTCTCGATCGACGCGACCGAGCCGGAGGTGGTGCTCGAAGGATCCGACCTGACGCCCTACGTGTCCGTCGGGCTCCGGGACTCACTCCTGGCCGGCACCGAGCCGGAGCACCGAGCGGCGACGGTCGCGTTCGTCCACTTCGACGGGACGGACGCCCTCATCGAGGAGCACGGCGCCACGATGGCCGCCGAGGCGCTCGACGAGCTCATCCGCGATGTTCAGGGAGCGGCCGACGACCTCGGTGTGTCCTTCCTCGCTTCGGACGTGGACGCGGACGGCGGCAAGCTGATCCTCACGGCGGGGGCTCCGCGGGTGCTCGGTGACGACGAGGAGCGGATGCTGCTCGCCCTCCGGCGGATCGTCGAGCGGGACCGCCGGATCCCGGTCCGCATCGGTGTGAACACGGGTGCGGTGTTCTCGGGCGACGTGGGGCCTCCGTACCGGCGCACGTACACCGTGATGGGGGACACGGTGAACCTGGCAGCGCGACTGATGGCGAAGGCGCCCCCCGGTCACATCTACGCGACGGGCGCGGTCCTGGATCGGTCGGCCACCCGATTCGACCTCGACGAGCTCGAGCCGTTCATGGTGAAGGGGAAGGCGCGGCCGGTCCTCGCGTGGTCGGTCGGTACCGCGATCGGCAGCCGGGGTCGGGAGGCGGGCGAGCGGCGCTTCGAGCTCGTGGGGCGCGAGCGGGAGCGATCCGTCCTCGGCCAGGTCCTCCAGGCGGCCACGACCGGGGCGGGACGACTCGTCGAGCTCGTCGGAGAGGCGGGGATCGGGAAGACGCGGCTCCTCGAGGAGACCCGGGCACGCGCGGACGGCTTCGAGGTCTTCCATGCGACCGCAGAGGCGTACACGTCCTCGACGCCCTACGTCGTGTGGAACGAGCTCCTGCGAGACGTGCTCGGACTCGCCTGGGAGGACCAGGACGACGTCGTGATCGAACGGCTCTTGGAGGTGGTCCAGGCCGCAGACCCCGATCTCGCGCCGTGGATCCCGCTCCTCGCCGGTGTGCTCGACGTCGACATCCCAGCGTCGCTCGAGGTCGAGCTCCTCGCGCCCGAGTACAAGCGTCCGAAGGTGCACGAGACGGTCCTGCGGCTGCTCGAACGCGTCCTCACCGGGCCGACGCTCATCGAGATCGAGGACGCCCACCACGCCGACCCCGCGTCCGCGGACCTGCTTCGATACGTCGGGGCCAGGCTCTCCGAACGTCCGTGGCTCGTCCTGCTGACGCGTCGTGATGTCGGGATGGGCTGGGTCGCCCAGGGTGTCGCCGGCGCCGAGACCCTGGCGCCCCCGCCGCTCTCGCGGGAGGAGGCGGTCGCGCTCGCGACGGCGGCATCCGAGGACCAGCCGCTGCTGCCGCATCAGCTCGAGCTCGTGGCGGAGCGCTCGGCCGGGAACCCGCAGCTGGTCCTCGACCTCGTCCGGGCGGTCGCGGCGGGCTCGATGCTGCCGGACTCGGTGGAGGCCGCGGCGATGGTCGCGATCGACCTGCTCGCCCCCGAGGACCGCTCGCTCGTCCGCCGCACATCGGTGCTCGGCATCGTGTTCCACCCGCGGTTCGTGAGCGACCTGCTCGAGGAGGGCGAGCGTGTGCCCGACGACGCAGCCTGGGGACGCCTGTCGGCGCTGTTCGAGGACGACGGCGAGGGCTACCTCCGGTTCCGTCGCGCGATCGTCCGCGATGCGGCGTACGCGGGCCTTCCGTTCCGCACGCGACGCCGCCTGCATCGCCTGGCCGGAGAGCGCCTCGAGCGCGAGCTCTTCCCCGCGGTGGACGAGGCCTCAGGGATCCTGTCCCTGCATTTCTTCATCGCGGAGGAGTACGACAAGGCCTGGTCGTACGCGCGGACGGCGGGCGACCGGGCGGCGGGGATGTACGCGAACGAGGAGGCGGGCCGCCTCTATCGGCGGGCGGTCGATGCCGGACGGAGAGCCGGCGCCAGCGCCGATGACCTGTACGCGGTGATGGAGGCGCGCGGCGACGTCCTGCGTCGCGCGGGTCTGTTCGACGAGGCGGCGAAGGCGTACGCGGACGCGTGGCGTCAGTGTGACGACGACCCGTACCGGCGGGCGCGCATCATGCACCGCCGGGGGGTGCTCGAGGAGAGTGCCGGCCGGTTCGCGAGGGCCCTCCGCGCGCTCGGCCGAGGTCGAAGCCTCGCGACCGCCGCCGACACGAAGGAGGCGCCGGCGCTCGAGGCGGCGCTCGGGGCGAGGTACGCGAACGTGCTGCGGATGCAGGGGCGGATGCTCGAGGCCGGCGCGTGGGCGCGGCGGGCGATCCGGGCCGCCGAGGCCGCCGACGCTCGGGATGCGCTCGCGCACGCCGTGAACACGCTCGCGACGTCCGACATGTTCCTCGGGCGCCCCGAGGCCGAGGAACACATGCGGCGGGCCGAGCAGATCTTCCTCGAGATCGGCGACGGGCTCGGGCAGGCGCTCGTGGTCGGGAACCTCGGGGCGCTCGCGTATTTCCGAGGCCGCTGGAACGAGGCCGTCGAGTCGTACGAGCGCGCCCGCGAGCTCTACTCGAGGATCGGTGACCCGGTCCGAGCCGCGAGCATGGGCATGAACGTGGCAGAGGTGCTCGTCGACCAGGGCCGCGCCGATGAGGCCGATCCGGTGCTGGTCGAGGTCGGCCGCGTGTTCCGCGCGTCGGGCGATGCCCACACCTACGGGCTCTGCCTCGGGTTCCGAGGTCGGGCCGCGCTGCGGCAGGGCCGGCTCGAGGACGCGTTCACGCTCTGGGCCGATGCGAAGACCGCGCTCATCGAGGCGGGGGCGCTCGGAGACGCGATCGACGTCGCCGCCCGCGAGGCGGAGGCGCGTCTGTTCCTCGGCGAGCCGGAGCGCGTGCTCGAGGACGCGTCGGCCCTCCTCGCGTCCCTCCGGGACGACGACATCGGTCCGACCACCCCGAACCTCCACCGGGTGCGTGGCTACGCCCTGATCCAGCTCGGACGGGCCGCGGAGGCGCGTGAGGCGTTCGAGGCGAGCCTCGCGGTGGCCCGGCAGAGCGGAGCCGACTACGAGGCCGCGATCACCGTCCAGGCGCTGGTTCGGCTCGGGCGCGTCGATGGATCCGAGGGGCTTCCGCCCGGGGCCGAGGATGAGAGCGATGCCGTCCTCGAGGCCCTCGGCGTCGTCGCCGTGCTCGCCTTCCCGCTCTCGGCGGGGTCTCGGCAGCCGGCCTCGTAGCTCCCGATACCGCAGATGTGAAGGGGAGGGGGCGGTTCCCCGCCCCCTCCCTCTCCGCACGAAAGTGCGTGGCGCCTTACCAGACCTTCGGGTCGCCGAGCCCGTCCCAGCTCTGGGTCAGGACGATCTTCCCGGCGCTGTTGATCGTGTAGCTCTGGCCGGTGATGCACCAGGGGACGTTCGAGGGGTGCACGGCGCCGGTGACGTTGCCGCCACCGTCGTACGTGACCGACGTGCAGAGCTGGGCGTCGTGCGGGCCCGTGCCGTCCCCGTAGTCGATCTGGAACGTCCGACCACCGATGGTCGACGGGTTCGTGTTCGTGGAGGTGCCCGGGTCGTACGTCCAGATGATCCGCATCAGGTAGTGCGCGCTCGCCTGACCCGAGATCGCCTGCTGGTCGAACGTCACGACGTTCGTGGGGCCGTCGGGGCCCGGCGGGTCTTCCACCTTCGTCGTGAGCGCGTAGTTCTTCGCCACGCAGGTCGAGAGCGGATCCGTGTTCGCGAGGCGGGTGATGTGCACGTCGGCGAGGTCGCCGGACCCGGTCGCGTCCGCGGTATTGCCCGTCCCGCAGTCGAGGGTCCCGTTCGCGACGTAGATCTTCACGGTCGCCGTGGCGGTCGAGGATCCGTCCGTAACGGTGTACTGGAACGAGTCGGACCCTGAGAACCCGGACGCCGGGGTGTAGCTACAGGTCCTCCCTCCGACCGCACACGTGACCGTGCCGCCCTGCGCGCTGGTGCTGTCGCTGGCGCTGATCGCGAGCGATGCATTCGGCGTGTCCAGGTCCGTATCGTTGGCGACGACGTCGAAGCCCGTGAGCGTCGCCGGCAAGGTGATCGACGTCGAGTCGTCAACCGCGACCGGCGGGTCGTTCACCGCCGCCACCGAGACATCCTTCGTCGCGCCCGCCGAGTTCACGTCGCCGTCGTTCACCTTGAACGTCACCGTGCGGGTGGCCATGCTCGGGTTGTCGCTCGAGTTCGAGTAGCCGACCGAACGGAGGGCGGCCTGGTAGTTCGCGACGGTGTCGTGGCCGCTGAGGGCGAGCGTCCCGGTGCTCGAGGTCCACGTCCCCGTGATGTTCGCGGTGTTCGTGAAGCTCAACACGTCCTCACCCGAGGCGAGGTTGCCCGTGATCTGGACGCTGGCCGACTCGAGGTTCGTGTCGTCGGCATCGGTGACCGTGAGGCCGGTGTCGATCGCGGTCGCCGCTCCGTTCTCCGTGTAGGCGGTCGTCCCGGAGCTGGTGGTCACGACCGGCGGCTTGTTGCATGAAGCGGTCGTGACGGTCGTGCTCGCAGCCGAGGCGCCGGGGGCGAGCGAGAAGTCGTTGTTCGTGCCGTTGAAGTCGTTCGACTGCTTGACCTGGGCTGCCCACGGGTAGGTGCCGTTGGTGGAGGGCGAGGTGCTCGTGAACGTCAGCAGGACCGACTCGCCGGGGAAGATCGAG
>JBLNAW010000345.1:0-4225 GCA_050259555.1 Solirubrobacterales bacterium | reverse complement strand
CCCCGGACAGGGTCGAACCCTGCTTCGACGTCTTGAGGAAGATCTCACCGATCCCGTCGTCCGGGTAGGAGCTCGCGGTGATGTATCCCTTGGAGTCCCCGACCTCGAACTTCGTCGTGATCGAGGGACGGCTCCGCGGGAGACGCCTGCGCTCCGGCCGTGCCAGGTCTGCCGTCACCGGCACATCCGCCGTCTTCTTCTTGTCGGCCGACAGCGGCTGCGCGACCTTGCAGTTGTCACGGTAGATCGCGACGGCCTTCAGCCCCAGACGCCAGGACTCGGCGAACAGCTCCTCGACCTCCTCGACCGTCGCGTCCTCAGGCATGTTCACCGTCTTGCTGATCGCCCCCGAGATGAACGGCTGCGCCGCGGCCATCATCCGCACGTGCCCCATGTAGTGGATCGGCTGTGCGCCCATCGCGGTGTCGAAGACGGCGTAGTGCTCGGGGCGCAGGTGCGGTGCCTCGACCACCGAGTTGTGCTCGGCGATGTACGCGACGACGTCGTCGATCTCGTCCCCGTCGTAGCCGAGACGGTCGAGCGCTCGGGGCACCGTCTGGTTCACGAACTGCATCGTCCCGCCCCCGACCAGCTTCTTCGTCTTCACGAGCGCGAGCTCGGGCTCGATGCCCGTCGTGTCGCAATCCATCATCAGGCCGATCGTCCCGGTCGGCGCGAGCACCGTCGCCTGCGCGTTGCGGAACCCGTGCGCCTCGCCGAGCGAGACCGCCTCGTCCCAAGCGTTCTTCGAGGCCGACAGGAGCGCCTCGGGGACGAGGTCGCCATCGATGTGGTCCGCCGCCTCCCGGTGCTTGCGCATCACACGGAGCATCGCGTCCGCGTTCGGCGCGTAGCCGGCGAAGGGGCCCATGACCTCGGAGATCCTCGCGCTCGTCCGGTACGCGTGGCCCGTCATGAGCGCGGTGATCGCGCCCGCCCAGGCGCGTCCGCCCTCGGAGTCGTACGGCAGACCGCGCGCCATGAGCAACGCCCCGAGGTTCGCGTATCCGAGCCCGAGTTGCCGGTAATCCCGCGCGTTCTGCGCGATCTTCTCGGTCGGGTAGTCCGACGGTCCGACGACGATCTCCTGGGCCGTGAAGACGATCTCGACCGCGTGCTTGAACGAGGCGACGTCGAAGTTGCCGTCGGCATCGACGAACTTCATCAGGTTCAGCGACGCCAGGTTGCAGGCGCTGTTGTCGAGGTGCATGTACTCACTGCAGGGGTTCGAGGCGTTGATCCGCCCGCTGGCCGGGCACGTGTGCCACTCGTTGATCGTCGTGTCGTACTGCATCCCCGGGTCGGCGCACTCCCAGGCGGCCTGCGCGATCTGGCGCATGATGTCCCGAGCACGCACGGTCTCGACCACCTCGTCGGTCGTCACCGCCTTCAGCTTCCAGTCCTGGTCCTGCTCGTAGGCCCGCATGAACTCGTCGGTGACGCGGACCGAGTTGTTGGCGTTCTGGTACTGGATCGAGTAGCTATCGCGGCCGTCCAGATCCATGTCGAAGCCCGCCTCGTGCAGGGCCCGAGCCTTGTGCTCCTCGTTGGCTTTACACCAGATGAAGTCGCGGATGTCCGGGTGGTCCGCGTTGAGGATCACCATCTTGGCCGCCCGGCGGGTCTTGCCTCCCGACTTGATCGTTCCTGCGCTCGCGTCGGCACCACGCATGAACGAGACGGGGCCGCTCGCGGTCCCGCCGCCCGCCACGCGCTCCTTCGAGGATCGGAGGCCCGACAGGTTGATGCCGGCGCCCGAGCCGCCCTTGAAGATCGTTCCCTCCTCCACGTACCAGTTCAGGATCGACGACATGTGGTCGTCGACCGCGAGGATGAAGCAGGCGCTGCACTGCGCGGCCACGTCCGGGACACCGACGTTGAACCACACCGGCGAGTTGAACGCGGCCTTCTGGTTCACGAGGAGATGCGCGAGCTCCTCGGCGAAGACCTGCGCATCGTGATCGGTCGCGAAGTACCCGCTGTCGCGGCCCCAGCCGGTGATGGTGTCGACGACGCGACCGACCAGCTGACGGACCGACGACTCGCGCTCGGGGGTGTTCGGGGTCCCCCGGAAGTACTTCTGGGCGACGATGTTGGTGGCGTTCTGTGACCAGGAGACGGGGAACTCGACGTCCCGCTGCTCGAACGCGTTGCCGCCCTCCTTGTAGTTCGGGATGACGGCGTCGCGGCGCTCCCACTCGATCTCGTCGTAGGGATGGGATCCCTCGGTCGTGAAGTAGCGCTTGAACGCGAGCCCATGCCGGATCACCCGGACGTCGTTCTCCTTGGTCGCCACGTGCGATGCCCCCTCTCCTTCACGCCGGCGCCGAAGCCTCCGGTCTGGGAATCACAGGACTGTGATTCTGCCCCTCAGCGGAGGACGCGTCAAGGGTTTCCGATGCTAGATGTCGTGGTTCAGCCTAGCCGGAACCACAAGATATCGTATCTCGGGGCGTTTGCGCTGGTCAGCGCCGCCGGCGTTTGGCGGTCTCTTTCTTGCCCGCGAGCCCGCCGAGCTCGCGCTCGAAGTCGGTCAGTTCCTGGAAGTCCTTGTAGACGCTCACGAACCGGATGTAGGCAACGTGGTCGAGCCGCTGCAGGTGCTGCAGGACCTCGAGGCCGATCTGCTGCGATGCGATCTCGGGACCTTTCCGCCGAAGGCGCGTCTCGATGCGATCGGCGACCTGCGCGACCTCATCGCCGCTCACGGGCCGGTTCACGATCGCCTTGCGGATGCCCGCGACCATCTTCTCCCGGTCCCAGGGCTCTCTCGTCCCGTCTCGCTTGAGGACCATGAGCCCGAGCTCCTCGATGCGCTCGAACGTGGTGTATCGACGCCCGCACGACCGGCACTCCCGGCGGCGGCGGATCGTCGTCCCCTGCTCGGCAGGCCGCGAGTCCACCACCTTGTCGTCTTCATGTCCGCACCAGGGACAGCGCATGGTTCCTCGCCCTCACCACAACATGTAGTGGCTGGGCGCACGGTACCACGAGATGAAGGGGGCTCACCCCTCGAGCGGGATGACCAGGCTCTGTCCCGGCACGATCGACCCGGCCGCGACGCCGTTGACCTCGGCGATCGCGTCGACGACCGCGCGCGGATCCCGAGCGGGCGCCACCCGGCCGGCGATCGACCACAGGGTGTCTCCGTCCCGGACCACGTACGTGCGCGTCGACACCGGGAGCATCTCCGAGGACCGGTCGAGCGCGTTCGCGACCGGACCCGCCCAGAAGCCGGCGACCACCGCCCCGGTCGCCAGAACCGCCAGGCGCCGACGACGAACACGTGTTCGACTCACGACTCGTATCCTATCGAACGGGTGTTCGGAGTCAAGCGCGGAACCGAACATATGTTTGAACACCTCCACGGGCCGTGCTAGCGTCCCGGAGGGTAGGAGGAGGGTCTGACATGGCGAACGTGGACACCACCGGACTCACGGCACGGCAGCGGCGGATCGTCGAGTTCATCGAACGCACGGTGCGCGAACGGGGCTACCCCCCCACCGTCCGCGAGATCGGCGAAGCCGTCGGTCTCACGTCGTCCTCGAGCGTGCACGCCCAGCTCGCGAACCTCGAGCGCCGCGGGCTCCTCCACAAGGATCCAACGAAGCCCCGTGCGATGAGCCTCGAGGCCCCGCGGATCGAGGGGGTCGCGGTGCCTCTGCTCGGCAGGATCGCCGCCGGGGCACCCGTCCTCGCCGAGCAGAACATCGAGGACTACCTGACGGTGCCGACGGGGTTCGTCGACGGCGGCGACCACTTCGCCCTGCACGTCGTGGGCGACTCGATGACGGGTGCCGGCATCCTCGACGGCGACGTGGTCGTGGTGCGGGGCCAGGACGACGCGGACGACGGCGACGTCGTGGCGGCCCTCCTGCCGGGTCCCGCCGAAGACGAGGCCACCGTGAAACGGCTGCGCCGCAACCGTGGCACGATTATGCTGGTCCCCGAGAATTCGGCCCTCGAGCCCTTCGAGATGGATCCCCAGGGTCGCATCATCGGCAAGGTGGTCGCGGTCCTCCGGAGGCTCTAGGCTCCGCCACGGGGGACCCCCCACCCCGTAAGGAGGCCATCTGCCCATGACCGCCCTCGCGGCCGCACCGCCCGAGCTGGAGCGCGCGATCGCCGCGCAACCGGGAGAGCTCGAGCGGCTCCTGCACACGCCGATCCCCCACGACACGATCGAACGCCTCCGGCAGGCCCACCGGATCTGGCTCGTCGGCAC
>JBLNAW010000344.1:0-3481 GCA_050259555.1 Solirubrobacterales bacterium | reverse complement strand
CGCTTGGAGATCCAGGCCCCGAGCCCCCAGATCCAGCCGATCGTGAAGACGCCGACCACGACGAAACCGACGACCTCGTGGACGCTGGACACGGCGCGAGAATCCTACTCGGCGCCGCGATAGCGGGACGTACCCTGTCGCCCCGCGGCCTCCTTGTTCAGCCGGCGCGACAGGTGGAGCCCCTCGAGCGCGAACTCGAGCGCGCTCGCCGCGACCCCCGGGCTCTCCTCCTCGACGCCGAGCCGCTCGAGCAGCTTCGCGAGCCCCGGCAGGTCGCCGAAGGAGGCGAGGAGCTCGGAGGCCGGGGTGAGGTCCGAGGTCTCGACGGCGAACCCCTCGGCGGCGAACCGCGAGAGCACTGGCCCGAAGTCGAAGCCCGAGAGGCGGCGGCGGAAGACCTCGATCTCGGCGGTCTTCAGCGCGCGGGATAGGATCTCCTCCTCGCGCCCCTCCTCGATCGTGTCGAACTCGACACGCCCGAGGCTCGACTCGATCACCGCCGGGAGGTCGCAGACGCGAGGGACGGCCTCCGGCTCCGCCGTGCGAGCGGCACGCCGGACGGCCGCCGCCTGCAGGACCTCGAGGTTGCCGATCGAGTACCGCACGCTTACGCCGCTCCGGTGGTTCACGTGCGGCGAGCGCCGGAGCTCCGCGGTGAGCGCCGCCAGGACCTCCTTCATGTACAGCGGAACACGCAACGGGATCTCACCCGCCGACGGATGCGCCTCCTGATCCATGATCCGGATCTCGTCGCGCAGGGTCTCCGGGTAGTGCGTCCGGACCTGCGTCCCGAAGCGGTCCTTCAGCGGCGACACGATCCGGCCCCGGTGCGTGTAGTCGTCCGGGTTCGCCGTCACGACGAGCAACAGATCGAGGGGCAGGCGGATCCGGTAGCCGCGGATCTGCACGTCCCGCTCCTCGAGGATGTTGAACAGGGCGACCTGGATGCGCTCGGGCAGGTCCGGAAGCTCGTTGATCGCCACGATCCCGCGGTTCGTCCGCGGGATGAGGCCGTAGTGGATCGTCAGCTCGTCGGCGAGGTACCGGCCCTCGGCCACGCGGATCGGGTCGACGTCGCCGATGAGATCCGCCACGGACGTGTCGGGCGTCGCGAGCTTCTCGGCGTACCGGTCGTCGCGGTGGATCCACTGGATCGGAACCGCGTCTCCCTCCTCGGCGACGAGCTGGCGGCACCGAGCGCAGATCGGCCGGAACGGATGGTCGTTCACCTCGCACCCGGCGATCGCAGGGATCTCCTCGTCGAGCAGGTCGACGATCCGGCGGATAAGCCGGGTCTTCGCCTGCCCGCGTTCGCCGAGCAGGATCAGGTCGTGGCCGGCGAGGATCCCCCGTTCGAGCGCGGGGAGCACCGACTCGGTGAACCCCACGATGCTCGGGAACAGCTCCTGCCCGGCCTCCAGGCGCTCGAGCAGGTTCGCCCGGAGCTCCTCCTTCACGGTCCGGTCCCGGTACCCGGAGGCGCGGAGCTCGCCGATCGTGCTCGGTCGCGTCATGGCGACAGGGTAGCGACTCGGCCGGATAAGGGGTCAGACCGACAGCCGGCCGCCGTACCGACGCTCGGCCACACGGCGACCCACCTCGGCCGAGCCGACGAGCAGGACGGAGGCGATCAGCACGATCGAGGAGACGGCCACGAGCTGTGGAAGCAGGCTCGGCACGCGCAACTGGGTGAACAGGTAGACGGGCCAGGTGGGTTGCGCGCCGGCGAGGAACGAGGCGATCGCGTACTCGTCGAACGAGAGCGTGAACGCGATGAGGAACGACGAGACGAGCGCCGGAGCCAGCAGCGGGAGCGTGACCCGACGGAACGTATCCCACGGCCCGGCGCCGAGGTCTCGGGCGGCCTCGTCGAGGGACAGGCTCAGCCGTTCGAGCAGCGGCATGATCGTCAGGATCGTGTACGGCAGCGAGACGACGACGTGACCGATCACGACGGCATGCAGGCCCAGGCCGATGTAGACGCCCATCGTCGACGTCAGCACCTTGTCGAGCGCGGTGAACAGGACGAGCAGCGAGATCCCGAAGACGAGGTACGGGACCACGAGCGGAGAGAAGACGAGCGCCGACACCGCCGACTTGCCCGCGAACCGGCGGCGCACGAGTGCGAACGAGACGAGGATCCCGAGCCCGACCGCGATCGTGCTCGAGATGCTGGCCACGATGAGGCTGCGCTCGAGGGATCCGATCAAGGTCGGGTTGGTGAGGGCATCGTGGTACCAGTGGGTCGTGAACCCCTGGAGCGGGAACGAGACGTCGCCGTCGTTGAACGAGAAGATCGCCAGGATCGCGATCGGCGCGTACAGGAAGACGACGAGCGCCGCGAAGAACAGGATGAGCAGTCGTCGAGCGCCCCTGGACGCCGCGCCCTCCATCAGGCCGCCACGCTCCGAACCTGTACGTACCGACCGAACAGCACCATGAGCCCCGCCACGACGAGCAGCAGGAACAGCGCAAGCACCGATCCGGCCTGCCAGTCGAGACCGTGCGTGAACAGGTCGTTGATCGCGTTGCCGTACATATAGCCGGCCGTCCCGCCGACGAGCTGCGGGGTGACGAACTCACCGATCGTCGGAACGAACACGAACACGAACGCGGCCATGACCCCGGGGAAGCTGAGCGGCAGGGTGATACGCAGGAACGTGCGCCAGCGGCTCGCGCCGAGATCGCCGGCGGCCTCGAGCAGGCTCCCGTCCAGGTTGTCGAGGCTGACGAAGATCGGCAGCGCGACGAACGGGACCCAGACGTAGGCGAGGACGAGCATCACCGTGAACTGGCTGTACAGGAGCCACGGGATCGGGTCGTCCGCCGGCCGGATCTTCAGCCAGAACAGCAGCGAGTTCACGACCCCCTGGTCGCCGAGGATCACCTTCCACGCGAGCACGCGCAGCAGGAAGCTCGTGAGGAAGGGCGCGATGATCACGAGCAGCAGCACGTACTTGCGCTTACGCACGCACAGCGCGAGGAAATAGCCGACCGGGTACGCGAGCAGGACCACCACGACCGACACCGTCAGCGAGATGAACACCGACTTCCAGAACAACCCGAGGTAGATCGACTTCCCACCGAGGAAGCGCTCCCAATCGGAGATCGAGATCCCGCCGTCGGTCGGGAAGATGCGCACGGCGCCGAAGCTGTAGGCGGCGACGAACGCGACCGGGATCACGAAGAACAGGAGCAGCCAGGTCAGCGGAGCCGCGAGCAGTCCGACCGTCGCGCGTCGGTCCGAGCGGCGCCGCGTGTGCACGGCGTCCGCTCGGACCTCGGCGGCGCTCATCTGGTTCCGTCCGTTCCCAGGTTGCTCAGGAGGCCTTGACCTCGCTCCAATGCTCGCTGTACACGTCTCGGCGCTGGATCGGGCGCTCGGCGTGCGTCTTCGGCTCCTCGAGCACCGTCGGGTCGTCGAGGCTGAACGCCTTCACGATGTCCTGTTTGATGATCGAGAGATCCACGGCCGTGTTCG
>JBLNAW010000343.1:0-6555 GCA_050259555.1 Solirubrobacterales bacterium | reverse complement strand
CGATCGTCGCGGTCTCCGAGCGCGAGGCCTCGGAGGGGCGGGAGGTGCTCGGCCCGCTCGGCCACCTCACGCTGATCCACAACGGCGTCGACCGCGTCCGCTTCTCCCCGGACGGCGTCCGGGCCGAACGCGACCCCGAGGCGCCGCTCGTCGTGCTGGTCGGTCGGTTGAGCGAGCAGAAGGGGCAGGACCTGGCGATCGAGGCGCTCGCGCGCCTGTCGAACCGCACCGCCCGCTTGCGGCTGGTCGGCGCCGAGAGCGCGCACGGAGAGCGGGCGCGGTTGGAGGCGCTCGCCGCCTCGCTCGGGGTCGCGGACCGGATCGAGTGGCGGGGGCAGGTCGACGACGCCGCGCCGGAGCTGCGCGCGGCGGACGTGGTGATCGCGCCCTCGCGGTGGGAGGGCATGTCGCTCGTCTACCTCGAGGCGCTGGCGTGCGGGACGGCGTTGGTGGTCGCGGACGTGTTCGGGAGCGAGATCGTGGAGGGCGCCGGGACGATCGTGCCGCGGGACGATCCCGCGGCGCTCGCGGGCGCGATCGATGCGCTGCTCACCGACGACGCGGCGCGGCGGCGTCTCGGCGAGACGGCGAGGGAGCGCAGCGCGTCCTACGACCTCGCGACGACGATGCGCCGGAACATCGAGCTCTGGTCGGATCTCGCGTCCCGACGGACGGGCGCCTCTCGCGCCCGGGTGCTGGAGCGAGGCTGATGGTGTCCTCGGGATCGCGGACGGGACCCTCGACGGACACGACCCCGCGCGAGCGCATCCCCGTGCGCTACGTGTGCATGCCGGGGAGCCCGTACACGGGATCCACGCTGCTCGGCTTCCTGCTGAACGCGCATCCCGAGTGCGCCTCGATCGGCGCCGCGACCGGGCTCACCTCCCGCATCGATCTCGAGACCTACGCGTGCTCGTGCGGCGAGCGGTTCGTGGACTGCCCCTTCTGGAACCGGGTCGCCGCCCGGACCGCCGAGCTCGGCTACCCGGTGACCGTGTTCGAGACGGACTACTGGAACACGCACGTCCGGCTCTCGAAGCGCCGCTCGGTGAACGGGGTCCTGATCCGATCGCTCGGCAACGGCACCCTGAACGCCGCGCGCGATGCCCTCATCGGTCGCGCCGGACCGATCCGGGACCGCATGTCGAGCGCCCGGCTGGCCTCGTGGAGCCTGGCGCGGGCGGTGCTCGATGTGACGGGCAAGCGCGTGTTCGTCGACACGGCGCGAGACCACCAGCGCCCCAAGTACCTCACGGGCGATCCGATGCTCGACGTCCGGGTCATCCATCTCGTCCGAGACCCGCGCGGGAACGCCTCCAGCATCGTGAAGCACACGAAGGTCGACGTGGCCAAGGCGGCCCGCCAGTGGCGGCACTACAACGTGGAGGCCGATCGCGCGAGCTCCGACTTCCCGCCGAGCTCGTGGCTCCGGCTCCACTACGAGGAGCTCTGCGCGGATCCCCAGCGCACCCTGGACCGCATCGCCTCGTTCATCGGGGTCGACCCGGCGCCGATCGCCGAGGACCTCGGGGCGGTCGAGCATCACGTCATCGGAAACTCGATGCGGCTGAAGGGCGTGGGCGAGGTGCGGGAGGACCGGGCATGGCGCACGTCGCTCGGCGACGGCGACCTGCGGACGATCGCGCGGATCGCCGGCTCGGCGAGCCATCGACTCGGGTACGACTGGCCGTGAGCGACCGACCGCTGCTCGTCTTCATCCACATCAACAAGACCGCGGGGACGACCGTGCGCTACGTCCTCCGTAGCTCCTACGGGGCTCGGCACTGCGACGTCGAGCCCTGGCACGGCGCGTGGGAGGATCCCCCGTTCTCGACGCCCGACCTCCGCCGCGTCCGCAGGCTCTACCCGCGGCTCGCCAGCATCGCCGGCCACCGGGTGACCGGCTACGCCGACCTGGAGGAGCCCGGCACCGAGTTCCGGTTCCTGACCTTCCTGCGCGAGCCGATCGCGCTCTGCGCCTCGCGCTTCCAGTACCAGCTCGACTACCGGAAGAAGGAGCGGGTCTTCGAGGAGTGGATCCACAACGACTGGGTGCGCGACGCGCAGACCCAGCGGCTCGGCGGCACGACGAACGTCCACGACGCGATCGCCGTCATCGACAAGAGGGACGTCTTCGTCGGGACGACCGAGCGCTTCGACGAGTCCATGGTGCTGCTCAAGGCGCTCCGCGTCCCCGACCTCGACATCCGGTACGAGAAGGTCAACGTCGCGAAGAGCTCCGAGGTCGCGAAGCGGCTGCTCGGAGATCCAGGGACCCGGCGCATGATCGTCGATGCCAACCAGGCCGACCTCGAGCTCTACGAGTACGTCCAGCGCGATCTGTATCCGACGTACCAGGCGGCCTACGGCCCGTCCCTGGACGACGCCGTGGCCGAGTACCGCTCGGGTGCGCACGCGTTCAACCGGCGCAAGCTGGCGATGTTCGGGCTGAAGCAGCGGCTGGTCATGCGGCCCGCGCTCCGCCTATATCGGAGCCGCAGGAAGCACGAGGCCTCCCAGGCACCCTCGAGCTGAGGCGACTTGACATCTCCCCGATCGAGGACCACCGTGTGTCGCTTCGCCGCCGCTCGGTGAGCCCCCGACGGAAGGAGATCCGCCATGCGCAGAGGGATCCTCCTCGCCCTGATGACGATCGTCCTCGTGGTCCCGAACGCCCCGGCGGCGCACGCCGTCGGCGGCGGGTTCTTCAACATCCGGTGCACGTTCTCCCACGCGTCGCACGACGACCCGATCGTGTACCCGGGGCAGGAAGGGGCGGCGCACCTCCACACGTTCATCGCGAACGAGTCCACCGCGTTCGACAGCACGTTCCGCTCGATGACCCATGCGGACACCACCTGTGCCTTGTCGAAGGACACGTCCGGCTACTGGGTCCCGGCCCTGCTCGATCAGAACGGGAACCGGGTGCCGATCAAGAAGGTCCTCGTCTACTACCGGTCGGCGGCCGACATGCGCGTGCAGGCGTTCCCGCGCAACCTCAAGATCGTCGCGGGCGGGGACACGCTCGACCCGCCGGCGCCGTCCCGGTCGCAGCTCTCGCTCTCCTGGGCGTGCGGCGACACCGAGCCGTACACACCCTCTCCGCCGGATTGCACCGGCACCGGCCAGAACGTGAGCGCCCACATCCACTTCCCCGACTGCTGGGACGGGGTGCACAAGGACAGCGACGACCATCGATCGCACATGACGTTCGGGACGCCGGACTGCCCCCAGGGATGGGTCGCGGTGCCGAGGCTCCGGCTCCACGTCGAGTACGACGTCACGAACGCCGAGGGCTACACGCTGTCCTCGGACATGCCCGACATGCTCCCCGGCCAGAGCCTGCACGGCGACTTCTGGAGCACCTGGAGCGACCAGTCGGCGCTCCGGTTCCTCGTGCGGCACTGCCTCAACCGCGGAGGCTCGTGCAGCCAGATGACCGACGCCAAGCTGCGGCAGATGGGCTTCGGCGGCTAGCGATCCCTGGTCGTCGCGGCCGTCCTCACGCCGAGGCGCGGGTCCCGGGCTCGAGCCAGTGCTGCAGGCTCCGGCCGATCAGCTCCGAGGTCCGCTCGATGTCCTCGCGGAAGTGCTCGAGGAGCTCGCTCCGGAGCTCGGGCGGCAGCGCGGGGGCCCGCCGGAGGTTCCGCGTCCGGATGCGGCGAACGCGGTCGGCCAGCCGCCGGGGGACCAGCGGCTCGGCGATCGCGCGGAGCCGGTGGCTGGTGAGGACCCGCTCGAGCTTCATGTTCGCCGGCACGCCGCCGACGTTGTGCGGCGTCTCCAGGTCCGGCACGAAGGCGGGATCGACCTCCAGGGTCCCGTACATGCCCTGGACGAGCGCGAGGGGATCGCGCGTGAGGTCGTCGAACAGGCTGACGTGGATCCGATCGCGGGGGAAGGCCTCGACGTAGCGGGACAGCATCTCGTGGTACCGGCCGATCTGCATCCAGTGGGAGTCCGGTCGCGCCCACGCGGACGCGGCGGTCAGGTCGCGCTCGGGGTCCAGTCGGCGGCCGCGGCTGCGCAGGTACATCAGGTAGTCGGAGTACGCGCGATCGACGGGCTCGCGCAGGATGCAGAAGATCCGCGCCTCGGGGAGCCGAGCCCGGATCCGGGCGGCGGCCTGCGGGCACTCGAGGTAGATCGGGGAGACCTCGCCGATCGCGTCGGCCCCGCCGCCGCTCGCGAACAGCGCGAGGTACTCCTCCCACGATCGCACGCGGAAGTGGTGCAGCTCCGGATCCCCGTACAGGAGGGCGCCGTGCTCGTCGAGGCCGTACGCGAAGTAGTTCGTCTCCTTCATCGGGCTCATGAAGATCTGCGGGTGCTCGGCGAGGTACCAGTACAGGGCGGTCGTGCCCGCCTTCGCCGCGCCGATCATGACGAAGGTGGGCGCCGGCGTTGCACCGGCCTCGCGCCCGGGGTCGCGATCCCCACGGAGGCCTAGAGCGTCTCCCATATCGCCTCCTTCACCTCGCGCACGACCTCCTCGATCGGCCGGTCGGTGCTGACGCGGCGGACGGGAACGCCGTCGAACTCGAGGTTCGAGCTGAGCGAGTGGCGGAACCGCACGTAGTCCTCGGGCTCGGTCTTCTCGCGGGCCGCGTTGCGCGCGAGGGTGACCTCGAGCGGCGCGGTCAGGTGGATCACCAGGTCCGGTGCCGGGATCTGCTCGTACAGGCGGCTCTCGGTCGCGGTCAGCCACCGCCGCAGGCCGTCGCTCGCCGACAGATGCGCGAGCTGCGGGCCGTCGGGCGCCCCGCTCCGGGACGACGGGTACCGGTCGCTCAACACGATCGTGCCGTCGGCCGACCGGGCGAACGCTTGCGTGAGCAACGCCCGGCGCTCGTACGCGAGCATCACCGAGCGCACGCCGAACATCACCGGGTACGTACCTCCGGATCGGTCGACGTCGTGGTACTGCCGCTCGACCCTCGTCGAGCGCTGGTCGGGGAACAGCGCTCGGAGCGTCGGCAGGAGCGAGTGCGGGACGTAGGTGAGCGAGGTGGCCGGTGGCGTCCCGGCGTGGATCCGCCGGACCGTGTAGTTCTCCCCGAGCCATCCCTGGACGAGCTCGATGATCGTGGACTTCCCGGTCGCCTCGGAGCCGACGAACGCGATCACGCCGCCCCCGCCGGCCGGCGTGAGCTTCTTGCTCGATCCGCTCAGCCGGTGCGCGACGACCCCGGCGAGCTTCACGGCCCCGGTCGCCCTGGCGCGCAACAGGTTCCGGCGCGCGTAGCCGCGCAGCTGGTGTCGGACGCGGTAGCCGACGAGGCTCCGTCGCCACGTCGGTGTCGGCTCGCGCAGGACCTCGAACGCGCGGCGGAACAGGTCCTCGTCGAGGTTCGGCAGCCAGCGGGGGAGCAGCTTCACCGCCTCCTCGAGCGCGTCGTCGGTCATCAGCCACGCGACCTCGCCGCGGAGCTGTGAGGTCTGCCGGGTGAGCAGCACGATCTCGATCGCGGTCGTGTGCTTCACCATCATCCGCAACACGAAGACGATCAGCTCGGCACCCATCACCGGGACGTTGACGATGCCCTCGCGCCGGGTGTTGGCGAGCAGCATCTCCTCGACCGGCAGGCGGTAGTTCTTCGTGAGGCTCTCCCCGGTGATGACGCGGTAGTACGCGTGGACGTGCACGAGCGTCCCCGTCTCCTCGTCGAGCGCGATGTGGTGCTCGGTCGACGGGATCGCCTGGACGCCGGCCTCGATCGAGGGCTCGAAGCCGAGGTCCTTCAAGATGTCGCGGAAGCGCTGCGCGTCCGGCCGGAAGATCAGCACGTCGATGTCCGTCTGCCCGAGCACCGTCTGCGGGAGCGCCCAGTTGCTCTTCCAGTGGCAGTACCGGATCCCGGCCTCGTTGAGGCGCTCGATGAGGGTCTCGATCGTCGGCACCATCGGCGTCCCCTAGCTCCCCGGCGTCCGGGGCGACGCCGGCCGCTCGTCGGTCCGGGACACGCCGTCGTCGATGAACGCCGCGATCCGCGCGATCACGTCGTCGCGCTCGGCGGGTGAGCCGTCCGCGTTGTCCACGGTGAGGGTCCGAGCCCCGATCTGCGGCGTGGCGACGAGACCGTCGAAGACGGCCACGGCGCGCGAGATCGACGCCTCGACCTCGTCGCGACGGCCGGAGGCGAGCTCGCGACGGCGGTCCGGACGTCGCATCGCGCGGTCCACGAGGACCTCGAGCGGAGCCGTGACGTAGACGATGCGGTCCGGCATCGGCACGAGTCGCGCGAACCGCTCGAGATCGGTCCGGTCGAACGGCGCCCGGCTGTAGACGAAGAGGTGATAGGCGGTGAGCACCGCGCCCTCGTCGACGAGCACCGTCCTGCCCGAGCTCGAGCGCTCGGCGAGCTCGTGCTTGCCGACGTCGCGGAGGACCTCACGCAGGTAGTTGGCTTTCGCGAACGCCGACGGCGCGTGGCGCCGGATCCGCTCGGACGCGAACCGCATGAAGTCGCGGTCCCGAGCCGGCCCGCGCAGGAACGAGGGGAGCACGGTGACGTCCGCGATGAGGTTCCTCGCGACCGGATGCGTGATCCATCG
>JBLNAW010000342.1:0-3932 GCA_050259555.1 Solirubrobacterales bacterium | reverse complement strand
CCGCTCGCCGGATCGATGAGGTGATGCCGGCCGTCGCCGAACGTGCGGCGGGTCCGCGAGCTCGTCGCGACGCCGCCGCTCGAGAGGGCGATCGTCGCGACCTGCTCGGGCGAGGAAGGACCCTCGACGGCGACGATCCAGCCGCCGCCGTCTGGGCCACTGCCCTCGACGCGGAGGTCGCCGCCGAGGTTCACGCACACGCCCTCGGCGCCCAGGGCGAGGAGCTCCCCGGCGACGAGGTCGGCGGCGAGGCCCTTGCCGATGCCTCCGGTGTCGAACCCGACCCCCCTCGGGATCGTGACGGTCGAGGTCGAGGGGTCGACGAGGATCCGCTCCCATCCCTGTCCGAGATCCGGATCAAGGGGTGCGGAGGATCCGTCCTCCAGGCTCCGGTCGTAGCCGGCTCGGACGACCGCGCCGAGCACGGTCGGGTCGTAGCGGCCGCCGGTGCGGCGTGCGCCCTCGAGCGCGAGGCAGACGAGCGTGAGCGTCTCGTCCGAGACGACGACCGGTCGCCCCGCTCGAGCGTTCAGCACGCCGATCTCGCTCGAGGGCCGGAAGCGGCTCCAGCGCGACTCGAGCACCTCGATCCGCTCTCGGGCGGCATCGAGGAGCGAGGGATCGCCGCCCACGACGACGACGTGGGCGTCGCACCCCATCGCGCGGAAGCGGACCTCAGCTCCCATGGGTCGAGGTGATGGGGGTCGTGGCCTGGCTCGGCTGGCTCGGGAAGGCGGCCCGCCAGGTGCCGAGGCCGTCGTCCGTCTCGGATCCGGGTTGGACCGACCCGGCGGCGAGCTGGGTCGAGCCCGAACTCGTCGAGGTCGAGGTGGCCGCCATCCCGGCACCGAGGCCCAAGAACGCGAGCACGCTCAACGCGCCGGCGACGAGGCGCGAGCGGCCCGCCGGTCGGGGTGGGTGAGGACCCCTGGCGGCGGGCCGTTCGCGGGGTGGAGGGGGCGGGGGAAGCTCGAACGCGGTGGGGTCCATCTCGGGTGCTCCTTCGTCGTCGATGGGCACACGTTGCCGAAGGCGGCTGGACCCCACCTGGGCTCCGCCTGGGAACGCCCTGTGAAACCGTTCCGGGGAGGAAGATGGATGCGATGGAACGAGGGCCGGGCCGCATCGAGGTCGTCACGGGACCGATGTTCGCGGGCAAGACCGAGGAGCTCCTCCGCCGCGTCCGCCGAGCGGTGATCGGCGGCCGAGCGGTCGAGGTCTTCACCCACGCGCTCGACACCCGGCGAGCCTCGGGCGTCGTCGCGTCACACGCGGGCCGCGAGCATCCCTCGCGCGGGGTGAGCACGGCGGCCGAGATCGCGGACCTGACGCCCTCGGCCACCGATCTCGTCGCGATCGACGAGGCGCACTTCTTCGGTCCCGAGCTCGTCCCGGTGGTCGAGGAGCTCGCTCGACGGGGTCACGTCGTCGTCGTCGCGGGTCTCGACGTGACGTTCGGCGGCCGCCCGTTCGAGCCGCTCCCCGCGCTCATGGCCCTCGCCGAGCGCGTCGACAAGCTGACCGCGATCTGCGCCGTCTGCGGCGAGGAGGCCGTGTTCCACCAGCGGATCGCCGCGGTCTCGGCGGGCGACACCGATCTCGTCGCCGAGCACGTCGGCGGCTCGGAGAAGTACGAGGCCCGCTGCCGCCGGCACTTCGCGCCGACCTGACCGCTCGGTCGCGTTCCCTACGAGGTGCGGTAGCGTCGATGGCTTCGCCCATGGACGGAGGAGACACCCATGAGCCAGATCTCGATCGCCGATCTCCGCAACGCCATGACCGGTCGGGTGATCGCGCCGACGGACCCCGATTACGACGCTGCCCGGACGATCGTGTACGGGGGGTTCGACCAGCGTCCCGCCGCCATCGCGCGCGTCGCGAACGCGACCGACGTGTCCCGGGTGGTGGCGTTCACCCGCGACGCCGGGGTCGAGCTCGCGGTCCGCAGCGGCGGACACAGCCCGGCCGGCCACAGCGGGACGGAGGGCGGCGTCGTCCTCGACGTGCGCGACCTGAACGTGCTCGAGCTCGACGTCGAGGGACGCAGCGCGTGGGCCGGCACCGGCCTGACCGCGAGCGCTTACACCGTCGCGGCGGCCGAGCACGACCTCGCGACGGGGTTCGGGGACACGGGCTCGGTCGGGTTGGGCGGCATCACGCTCGCGGGCGGCGTCGGCTACCTCGTGCGCAAGCACGGGCTCACGATCGACTCGCTCCTCGCGGCCGAGATCGTCACGGCCGACGGGGAGGTCCTCGTCGTCGACGAGGACTCGCACCCGGACCTGTTCTGGGCGATCCGCGGCGGCGGCGGGAACCTCGGCGTCGCGACGCGGTTCCGGTTCCGCCTCCACGAGCTCGGCGGGATCGTCGGCGGGATGTTGTTCCTTCCGGCCTCGGCGGAGGTCGTCGCCGGCTTCATCGCCGCGGCCGACGCCGCGCCCGAGGAGCTGTCGGGCATCGCGAACGTGATGGTCTCCCCGCCGATGCCGTTCGTCCCCGAGGCGTTCCACGGCAAGCTGATCGTGATGGCGCTCCTGTGCTACGCGGGGGACGCGGAAGCCGGGGATCGCGCGCTCGCGCCGTTCCGGGCGCTCGCCGAGCCGCTCACCGACATGCTCCGCCCGATGCGCTACCCCGAGATCTACCCGCCGGAGGACGACTCGTATCACCCCACGGCTGTCGCGCGGACGATGTTCGTCGACCGCGTGGACCTCCCGGTCGCCGAGACGATCATGGGATGGCTCGAGGCCGCGGACGCGATCGTGCGGGTCGCGCAGCTGCGCGTGCTCGGCGGTGCGATGGCGCGGGTGCCCGCCGACGCGACCGCGTTCGCGCATCGCGACAGCAAGATCATGGTCAACGTCGCGGCGTTCTACGACGGTCCCGAGGACCGCGCGCCGCGGGATGCCTGGGTCTCGGACTTCGCCGCCGCGCTGAGGCAGGACGACGACGGCGCGTACGTGGGCTTCTTGGGAGACGAGGGGCCGGAGCGCGTGCGCGCGGCGTACCCGGGCTCGACGTGGGACCGGCTCGCCGAGGTCAAGGCCCGGTACGACCCGACGAACCTGTTCCATCGGAACCAGAACGTCGTCCCTGGCTGAGCTCGCCGGTCAAGGCGTCACGCCGAGGGCGTCGCGCACGCCGGGGTGTCCCCGGCCTCACACCGACGGGACCTTGCCGAGCGTGACGTCGAGCTCCACGAGCGCATGCAGGTGCGGGTTCTCGACGCTGAGCGAGAGCACGCGCGCGGCGTCGATCGCCGAAGGGTCGCCGAGGTCGCGCCGGTAGAGGTACGCCCGGACCGAGAGCTCGTGCATCCCCGACCTGCCGGCGAGCAGAACCACAACATCAAGCCGTAGCTGGCGGGAGCGTCGCGAGCTCGTCCCGGATCCGCCGAACGAGCGGGACCGCGCCCTTGCGCTCGTAGCGGGCGAGGGCGTCCTCGAACGCCGAACGGGCCTCCTCGCTCCTTCCCGCGGCCCGCATCACGAGGCCACGCACGGCCGCCGTCCCCGCCTGGATCTCGAGGTAGTCCGTGGGGGCCGCGATCTCGGTGGCCTCGACGATCAGGCGGATGGCCTCCTCGTGCTCGCCTCGGGCCGACCGGACCCAGGCCAGCGCGGATCGCCACTGCACCTGGGAGGCGAAGTCGTCCTGCGCGGCGAGGTCCCGGCTCCGATCGGCCTCGGCCTGCGCCTCGTCGAACCGACCGAGACGACAGAGGGCGCTCGCGTGCAGCGCCGTCATCGTGGAGTTGAACCCGGTCTCGCCGAGCGAGTCGAAGATCTCGACACCGCGTCGGAAGGCGCGCTCGGCCTCCTCGAAGCGGCCGAGGTACGTCATCCCCTCGCCTCGGGACTCGTAGCGGTTGACTTCGAGGCCGGGGTTGCCGATCTCCTCCCAGAGCGCGTCGCTCCTCGCGGCCTCCTCGA
>JBLNAW010000341.1:0-2567 GCA_050259555.1 Solirubrobacterales bacterium | reverse complement strand
TGAAGGTGAACCAGGCCGGCGTCATCCCGATCATCTTCGCGAGCTCGCTGCTGTACTTCCCGACGCTGCTCGCGAGCGTCTACCACGCCGCGTGGTTCCAGACGTTCGTGAACAACCGGCTCACGAACCAGCGGAGCTTCGTCTACATGACGATCTACGGGTTGCTCGTCGTGTTCTTCGCGTACTTCTACACGGCGATCGCGTTCAACCCCGTCGATACGGCCGACAACCTGCGCAAGTACGGCGGGTTCGTCCCCGGGATCCGGCCGGGGCCGCCGACCGCCGACTACCTGTCCTTCGTCCTCACGCGCATCACGCTGCCGGGATCGCTGTACCTCGCGCTCATCGCGCTGCTGCCCTCGATCGTGTTCGCGTTCTGGGTGATCCAGAGCTTCCCGTTCGGCGGGACCTCGTTGCTGATCACCGTGGGCGTAGCCTTGGAGACGATGAAGCAGCTCGAGTCGCAGCTGTTGATGCGTCACTACGAGGGCTTCCTGAAGTAGGCGACGATGCGGATCGTGTTGCTCGGACCGCCGGGGGCAGGGAAGGGCACACAGGCCAAGCGGCTCTCCGACCGCTACGGGCTGCAGGTCATCGGGACGGGCGACATCTTCCGCGACCACGTCGCCCGCGGCACGCCGCTCGGCACGAAGGCGAAGGAGTACATGGACCGTGGCGAGTACGTGCCCGACGAGATCGCGGTGAAGATGGTGCTCGAGCGACTCGACGCGCCCGATTGCCGCGAGGGCTTCATCCTGGACGGCTTCCCGCGCACCGTGCCGCAAGCGCAGGCGCTCGAGCGCTCGCTCACCGAGGCCGGCCGTCCGCTCCACGCCGTCCTGAACTTCAAGGTCCGCGACGAGATGGTCGTCAAGCGCCTCACGAACCGCCTCGTCTGCCCGAGCTGCGGGCGCCCCTACAACCTGGAGTACAAGCCGCCGCGCATCGAGAACACCTGTGACGTCTGCGGCGCAACGCTGAAGCTCCGTTCCGACGACGACGAACCCACGATCCGTCACCGCCTCGAGGTCTACCGCAAGGAGACCCAGCCGCTCGTCCTGTACTTCTGGGAGCGCGGGCTCCTGCGCGACATCGACTCCGAGGCCGCCGAGCAGGTCGTCTTCGACCGCACCGTCGAGGCGCTGTCGGACCTGCTGGACGCGTACGAGTGATCCTCTACAAGTCGCCCCCCGAGATCGAGAAGATGCGCCGGGCGGGGCGCATCGTCGCCGGCACGATCGACGCGGTGCTCGAGGCCGTCGCCCCCGGCAAGACGACGAAGGACCTCGACGTGGTCGCCGAGACCTACATCCGCGAGCAGGGTGCCACGCCCTCGTTCCTCGGCTACGGCCGCCCGCCGTTCCCCGCCTCGATCTGCACCAGCCTGAACGACGAGATCGTCCACGGCATCCCCTCGCCGAAGCGCGTGCTGAAGGACGGTGACCTGCTCTCGCTCGACTTCGGCGCGATCTGGGAGGGGTTCCACGGCGACTCCGCGGTCACGGTCTTCGTCGGCGACCCGCCGTCGGCCGAGGCCGAGAAGCTCGTGCGCGTGACCGAGGAGTCGCTCGACGCCGGCATCGCGCAGATCCGCCCCGGCGGCCGCCTCTCGGACATCTCGCACGCGGTCGAGCAGACCGTGCTCGGCGCCGGCTTCGAGGTCGTGCGCGAGTACGTCGGTCACGGGATCGGCCGCAGCATGCACGAGGAGCCGCAGATCCCGAACTACGGCGACCCCGGGCGGGGGCCCGAGCTGCGGCCCGGCCTCGTGATCGCGGTCGAGCCGATGGTGAACGTCGGCGGGTGGGAGACGCGGTTGCTCGCGGACCACTGGACGGTGGTCACCGACGACGGCTCGCTGTCCGCGCACTTCGAGCACACGATCGCGGTCACCGAGGACGGGGCCGAGGTCCTGACCCGGCGCGGGTAGGCGGGTTCGCAGAGGTCGCGCGCGGACGAGGCGCCCCACGCGGCGCGTGCGGGCGACCGGCTGCGCTCCGCGCGGGGCGCCTCGTCTCCGTGGTTCGTGCGGACGTCCGTGCGCCGCTTTAGGCTCCGAGCAGCGCTCGGACGTGCGCGAGTAGCTCGTCCGGAGTGAAGGGTTTGTTCATCTGGTCGTTCGCGCCGGCTGCGTAGCACCGAGCTACGTGTTCCGGTCCGAGCCTGGCGGTCAGGAACAGGATGGGGGTCGTTGCGGTGGCGGGGCGCGCACGGAGCTGCTCGACGAGCTCGTAGCCGTCGATCCGTCGCAGCATCAACTTCGTGATGATGAGGTCGAATCGCTCACCGGTGTCGACCTGGGCGAGAACCTCGACGGGGTCTTCCGCGATGACCACGTTGGAGAAGCCACCGTCGCGCTCCAGGATCACCCGGATGAACCCTGCGAGGACGTCGTCGTCGTCGACGAGGAGGATCCGCTCGGGGCGGGGTGGTGTTGGCTCCATGGGCACGATCCGAACACTGCTCCGCGATGGTGGAGCTGTCCATCGCCCGCCGATCGGGGAGTGGCCGGCCCTGGGTGAGGCGACGGGGTGACGCGTGGGTGGGGAGCGGGCCGGTGCGACCGC
>JBLNAW010000340.1:0-3871 GCA_050259555.1 Solirubrobacterales bacterium | reverse complement strand
CCGACGCTCGACGACGTGTTCCTCGCGCTCACCGGCCACGCGGCCGAGGAGGGGACGGCGCCCAACGGTGCCGCCGCGGACGGGAAACGGCGCCGGTCCGGTCGCACGAAGGGAGCTGCATGAGCGTCACGGTGACCGAGCGGAGCGCCACGCGCGGAGGAGGGAGGCTCCAGAACGCGATCTCGGACGGCCTCGTCCTCACGAAGCGGAACCTGCTCACGTACGTGCGCAAGCCGGACCTGCTCGTCTTCTCGACGATCCAGCCCGTGATGTTCGTGCTCTTGTTCGTGTACGTGTTCGGCGGCGCGATCGAGGCGATCCTGCCGCCGACGGTCCCATACGTCGACTTCCTCATGCCGGGGATCTTCGTGCAGACCGCGATCTTCAGCGCCCTGCAGACCGGCGTGGGCCTGGCCGAGGATCTCCAGAAGGGCCTCGTCGACCGGTTCCGATCGTTGCCGATGGCCCGCTCGGCCGTCCTCGCCGGGAGGACCACCGCCGATACGTTCGCGATCTTGTTCCAGGTGCTCCTGATGCTCGCCGTCGCGTGGCTGGTCGGCTTCCGGTTCCACGAGGGCATCATGGAGGCGCTGCTCGCCTTCCTCGGCGCGATGTCGGTCGGCTACGCCTTCACGTGGATCGCCGCGTTCACCGGCTTGTCGTTGAAGAGCGTCGAGGCCGTGCAGGCCGCGAGCTTCACGATCGTGTTCCCCTTCGTGTTCGCGAGCTCCGCGTTCGTCCCATCTGAGTCGTTCCCGCACTGGCTCCAGCTGTGGGCGAATGTGAACCCCGTCTCGATCTGGGTCGACACGTTCCGCGTGCTCACGCTCGGCGAACTCTACACCCAGAACCCCCAGGCCTTCGGGCACGTCGCAAGCCTGGGCACCCTGCTCACGGAGTCGACCGCGTGGTTCCTCGGCATCCTCGCGGTCGCGGTGCCGCTCTCGGTCCGCGTGTACCGCCGCACCTGAGCCAGCCCCCCGCACGCCCCACCTACGTATCCTTCGGGTGATGGCCGAGCCCGGACGCGCACGCGCGTTCTTCGAGGAGCTCGCGGGCCGCGTCGACGAGCGCCTGTTCGGCATGCGCGAGCCGCTGCGACTCGTCGTCGTCGGCATCCTGACCGGCAACCACGTGCTCATCGACGACGTACCCGGCGTGGGCAAGACGACGCTCGTGCGGATCCTCGCGACCTCGCTCGGCCTGTCGTTCCAGCGGATCCAGTTCACGCCCGACCTGATGCCGTCCGACGTCACCGGCACCTCGGTGCTCGACCTGCGTACCAACGGGTTCGAGTTCCGACCTGGGCCGATCTTCACGCAGGTGCTCCTCGCCGACGAGATCAACCGCGCGACGCCGAAGACCCAGGCCGCGCTCCTCGAGGCGATGCAGGAGCACCAGGTGACCGTGGACGGGCAGACGCATCTGCTCCCGAGCCCGTTCTTCGTCCTCGCGACGCAGAACCCCGTCGAGCTCGAGGGCACGTTCCCCCTCCCCGAGGCGCAGCTCGACCGCTTCCTGCTTCGCGTGAAGCTCGGCTACCCGACCGAGCGCGAGGAGGAGCGGATCTTGCTCACCACGCCCGCCGAGCGCGTTCTCCCCGAGGGCCCGCTCCCCCACCTCCCGTCCCTTTCCGAGCTCCGCGACGCGGCGGCCGCGATCGGCCTCGAGCATCCGGTCCGCCGGTACATCGTCGAGCTCGCGCGGGCCACCCGCGACCACCCCGAGCTGGCCGTCGGCGTCAGCCCGCGCGCGGTCGAGCAGTTGGGTGACGCGGCGCGGGCACTCGCGCTCCTCGAGGGCCGCGAGTACGTGCTCCCCGACGACGTGAAGGCGCTCGCCGAGCCCGTCTTGGCCCACCGGCTCGTGCCGACGACCGACGCGCGGATCCGCGACCGCGACGCCGAGGAGATCCTCCGCGAGGTCCTGCGCACGGTCCCCGTCCCGACGGAGCTGCACGAGTAGTGGACACCCCCGAGCGGCGCCAGATCGCGCTGTTCGTCTCCGCGGTGCTCGGGCTCGCGGCGGTGGCCTCGGGGCAGGTCGTCCTCCTGCTGTGGGCCGCGGCCGTCGGCGGGATGAGCGCGGCCGCGACGCTCTGGGCGAGGGCGGCCTGGCGCGGGGTCGCCGTCGAGGTCGCGTTCGAGCCCCCGAGAGCCTTCATCGGCGAGCCGATCGTGGTGCGGGTCCACATCCGCAACGACAAGCGCCTGCCGCTGCCGATCGTCCGGGTGCTCGTCCGCTTCCCCGACGGGCTGCGCTCGGCGCCGGACGCGCCACCGACCGCGCTGCGCGGCCACCGCCGCCGCTTCTCCCTCGGGGGGCGGAGCGAGGTCACCCTGCGCCTGCCCGTGTCGGCGAGCTCGCGCGGCGAGTACTGGCTCGACGGGGTGGGGATGGAGCTCTCGGATCCGTTCGATCTCGCGCCGACCGGCCGCGAGGTCCCGGTCGAGGGCTCGCTGCTCGTCATGCCCGAGCCGCAGACCGGTGTGCCGATCCGCGTGATGCGCCACCTCCCCTTCGGCGCGCCCGCCGCCGCCGCCCGTCTGTTCGAGGACCGCGAGCACTTCGCCGGCGTCCGCGACTACGAGCCCGGCGACCCGATGCACCACGTGCACTGGCGCGTCTCGGCCCACGCGGGGCGCCTGCAGACCAAGCGCTTCGAGCCCACACGCTCGGCCGAGGTACTGTTCGCTGTCGACCTGTCGGACGGCGAGCCGTTCTGGCACGCCGTGGACACGCGCGCGGCCGAGGAGTCGATCGGCTGGACGAGCTACCTGGCCCGTCAGGCGATCCACGCGGGCTGGCGCACCGGCATGGTCGCGAACACGCACCTGCGCCGGGGCCGAGGCCCGCTCCGCGTGCCCGCCTCGGCATCGGCTGGCTCCGAGGCGATCTTGTTCGCGGCGCTCGCCCGGATGCCGAACCAGCCGACCGCCGACCTCGCCCCGGTCCTGCGCGAGATCGGCCGCCGGCTCGTGCGAAGGACCACGGTCATCGTGGTCTCCCCCCGGCCGGGCCCGTGGCTGGTGCACGAGATGGACGTGCTCCGGCGCCGGGGCTCGGCCGTGATCCACGTCTCGCCCGCCGAGGGACGCCGCCGAGGGGTGCTGGCTTCGTGAGCGCCGACCTGGCCGTCCCGCCTCCCGGGTCGACGGAGCTGCGGGCGGCCGCGCTCGCGGCGCTCGCCGAGGGGGGTCTCGTCTACCTACCGGCGCACCTCGTGCTCGCCGACACGGGCGGCCTCGGCATCGGCGCGGTCGCCGGGGCACTCCCCTTCGTCACTGCCTTCGTGCTCGGCGTCGTGCTGGCGTGCCGGTTCCGGAGCTCGCCGCGCACGACGATCGTGGCCGGCATCATCGCGATCGCCGCGGGGGCGTGGCTCGGCAGGATCGGCTGGGCGGAGGCGGCCGTCGGCTCGATCGTGGGGCTCCTCGTGACGCTGCGGGCCGTCACGCTCGCGCTCCGCGACTGGCGCGAGCCGATCCACGCCTCGATCGGCGTCGGCACGCTGGTCCTCGGGCTCGAGGCGCTGCTCGCGGCCGGCGCCTTCCCCGCGTGGCGAACGCCCCTGCTCGCCTTCATCCCCGTGTTCTTCGTCGGGTCGCTCGCGAGCCGTGTGGTGATCGTCTGGGCTGGGGTCGCCGCCGAGGAGGCGGATCCGGCGCGCGCGAGCTGGATCCGGCGCGCGACGGCGGCGATGCTCGCGTTCGGCGTGGGCGTGGCGGTGGCCGCGCTGCTCGCGGTGCGCGGGGGCGTGCTCGAGCGGATCGGGTCGTGGCTCTCACCCGTCGGCAACCTGCTGCTCTCGTGGTTCGTGGCCGTCGTCGTGTTCGTGGCCCGGCCGATCCTGTGGCTGCTCGGCGTCGGC
>JBLNAW010000339.1:0-2684 GCA_050259555.1 Solirubrobacterales bacterium | reverse complement strand
TCGTGACGACGGCGAACGTCTTCAACATCGGTGCCGACCTCGGATCCATGGCATCCTCGATCCGGCTGCTCCTTCCAGCGCCGTTCGCCGTGGTGATCGTCGCCGTGACGGGTGCGATGGTGGGCCTGGAGATCGCGGTCTCGTACCGACGCTACGCGCGGGTGCTCCGGTGGCTCACGGCCTCGCTGATCACGTACGTCGCGGTGCTGTTCGTGATCAAGGTCGACTGGGGGCAGGTGCTGCATTCGACGATCGTGCCGGCGCTCACATGGAGCCGCGCGGAGCTGGCCGCGATCATCGCGATCCTCGGGACCACGATCTCCCCGTACCTCTTCTTCTGGCAGGCGAGCGAGGAGGTCGAGGAGGCGGAGATCGAGGGGACTCCACCACCGACGCGTTCGGAGCCCGTCGACGACCATCACGTCGCGGCGATGCGCGGCGATGTGGTCGCGGGGATGAGCTCCGCCGTGGTCGTGATGTTCGCGATCATGGTTGCCTCGGCGACAGCCCTGCACGGACACGGGATCACGACGGTCCAGACCGCGCAACAGGCGGCGAGTGCCCTGAAGCCGGTGGCGGGCAGCTTCGCGAGTCTGCTGTTCACGCTCGGGATCGTCGGAACCGGAGCGCTCGCCGTGCCGGTTTTGGCCGGGTCCGCCGCCTACGCCATCGCCGAGGCCTTCGGTTGGCACGAGGGTCTGAGCAAGACCTTCCGCCAGGCACGGGGGTTCTACCTCGTGATCGTGGCGGCCATGGTGATCGGCCTGGCCATGGACTTCGGCGGGCTCGATCCGATCCGCGGTCTGTACTTCGCCGCGATCTTGAACGGCCTTGCCGCGCCGCCGTTGATCCTGGTGATGATGCTGCTCTCGAACGACGAGCGAACGGTTGGACGCTGGCTGTCCGGTTCGTGGTCGAACGCCCTGGTGGGGTTGGCGTTCGCGGCCATGGTCGCCGCGCCGATCGCCTACCTGCTCGCCTGACCCCTGCTCACGGGAAGCCCCGTGACGGGTCCCCGGTCCGGATGGAACGGGACGACCGGTCGGGGATACGGTTGCGGGCGATGATCGACTTCCTCGTCGACAACCCGTTCGTCCTCCTGTTCCTGGTGCTCGGCGTCGGCTACCTGCTCGGCAAGGTGCAGGTCGGTGGGTTCGGGCTCGGGGTGTCGGCGGTGCTCTTCGTCGGGCTCGCGTTCGGCGCGCTCTCGCCCCGGATCACGCTTCCCGAGTTCGTCTACCAGCTCGGATTGGTCATGTTCGTCTACACGGTGGGTGTTTCGGCGGGGCCGGGGTTCCTCGGGACGCTGCGCCGGCGAGCGCTCGGGGCGAACCTCGCGGTCGTGCTCGTGCTCGTCGTTTCGGCGCTGCTCGCCGGCGCGCTCGGGCGCTCGCTCGGGATGTCGCGTGCGGCGACCGCGGGCGTCTACACCGGAGCCACCACGAACACACCGGCGCTCGCCGCCGTCCTCCAGCATCAGTCGGAGACGCACGAGCAGGGCGCGCGAGCGGTCACCGACCCGGTGCTCGGGTACTCGGTGGCCTATCCGTTCGGGGTCCTCGGGATGCTCTTCGCGGTCTGGACCGCGCGCCGTCTCTGGGGACGAGCCGCGGGCGCCGGCACCGACCAGGACGAGCAGTTGGTCAACCTGACGGCCTTCGTCACGGCCAAGGGAGCCGCCGGCAGGACCACGTCGGATCTCCTGCAGGAGCACGGGTGGACCGTGGTCATCTCGCGGGTACGACGGGGCGACGATGCCGAGGTTCCCCATCCCGGATTCGTCCTGCGCGAGGGCGACCTGGTGGTCGTCGTGGGACCCGCCCGAGCGGCCGAACGGATGGTGACGACCCTGGGCGCCCGCGCCGGCGAGGAGCTCCCGCTGGATCGCACTGACCTCGACGCCCGGCGGATGTTCGTCTCGGCGACCGAGCCGGTCGGTCAGCGCATCGTCGACCTGCGGCTGCCGGAGCGGTTCGGGGCGATCATCACACGCGTCCGCCGAGGCGACCTCGACCGCCTCGCGCGGCCGGACATCGTGCTCGAGCCGGGCGACCGCGTGCGCGTGGTCGCGGCTCGCGATCGGATGCACGAGGTGACCCGCTTCTTCGGCGACTCCTACCGAACGCTGTCCGAGATCGACGTCGCCTCCTTCGGCCTGGGGCTCGTCGCGGGCCTGTTGCTCGGCCTGGTCCCGGTGCCGTTGCCGGGCGGCGGGACGTTCCGGCTCGGCATGGCCGGCGGTCCGCTCATCGTCGGCCTGGCGCTCGGCGCGCTGGAGCGGACCGGCCCGCTCACGTGGCAGCTGCCGTACAACGCGAACCTCACGCTCCGCCAGCTCGGCGCGGTGCTGTTCCTCGGGGGCGTCGGCGTGCGGTCCGGCTACGCGTTCGCGGACACCATGCGGTCGGGCGACGGCGTCGGCATGCTCCTCGCGGGCGGGGCCGTGACCTGCCTCGCCGCGCTGGCGATGATCTGGATCGGTCGGGCGGTGCTGCGCGTGCCGGTCGACGTCCTGTGCGGCATCGTCGCTGGGATGCAGACGCAGCCGGCCGTGCTCGCGTTCGCCGTGGAGCAGGCCGGCGGCGACCTCCCGAACACGGGCTATGCCTCCGTCTACCCGGTCGCGACGATCGCGAAGATCGTCCTGGCTCAGGTCCTGCTGCTCTGAGGCGAGATCTCCGCGA
>JBLNAW010000338.1:0-5546 GCA_050259555.1 Solirubrobacterales bacterium | reverse complement strand
GGCGAAGCGCGCCCGGTAGTCGAGGACGACATCGTCGTCATCGACATCCTCGGCCCCGAAGACAAATGGCCCTTCGACAACGAACGCAGCCGCGGCGTGCGGGTACGCGCGGGCCGGGACGGCACGTTGCACGGATTCGGCGAGCGGTTGCTCGGGTTGTCGCTCGGCCGCGCCGCCGTCACCGTCACCCTGCGCGACGACATCGAGCGCCGGGATCTGGCGGGACCCCGAGGTCGATGCCGAGCTCCTCCTCGAGCGCGAGCGCGAGCTCGGCGAAGGCGAGCGAGTCGAACCCGAGGTCTGCGAGCGGGGTCTCGGGCGCGATCGAGCCTGGGTCGCGGTCGGTCAGCTCCCCGATGAGCGCGAGCGCGCGATCCGAGCGCCGATCACCCGACATCGGTCCGAATGTACCCTGTGCCGAGCACCCGGGTTCGGGGAGGGCCGATGCTAGACTCGGGAACCGGAGGAGCGTGATGTGGCGACCCGAGTAACACGCCGCACGTCACACGAGGCCCTCGGTCTGTCGGCCGACGACCTCCGCTCCATGTACCGCACGATGGTCACCGCACGTCTCGTCGACGAGGCGTCCTTCCGACTCAATCGCCAGGGCAAGGCCGCCTTCGTCGTGCCCGTCTCCGGTCACGAGGGCTGTCAGGTCGGCACGGCCTGGGCGCTCGAGCGCGGTCGAGACGTGTGGCTCCCCTACTACCGCGACGTAGCGGTCGTGCTCGTCGCCGGCATGACGCCGTACGACATCTTCCTGGGGCTGTTCGCGAAGGCGGACGACCCGTCCTCCGGCGGTCGGCAGATGCCGAGCCACTGGGGCTCGCGCCGGCTCGGGATCATCTCGCACTCCTCCCCCATCGCCTCGCAGATGCCGCATGCCGCCGGCATCGCGTACGCGATCACGTACCGGGGCGAGGATGCCGTCGTCGCCTGCTGGTTCGGCGAGGGCGCGACCAGTGAAGGCATCTGGCACGAGTCGCTCAACTTCGCCGGCATCTACAAGCTTCCGGTGATCTTCGTCTGCGAGAACAACCACTACGCGATCTCGGTCGCCCAGAAGAAGCAGATGGCCGTCGACAACGTCACCGACCGCGCCGCCGGATACGGCATGCCGGGCGTGGTGGTCGACGGCAACGACGTGCTCGCGGCGTACGGCGCGATGAAGGACGCGGTCGCGCGCGCTCGAGCGGGCGAGGGGCCGACCCTCATCGAGGCGAAGACCTACCGCTTCTTCCCGCACACCTCCGACGACGACGACCGATCCTACCGGAGCCGCGAGGAGGTCGAGGAGGCCAAGCACCACGACCCGATCCACAACTTCGAGCACTACCTGCGCGAGGTCGGCATCCTGACCAAGGACGAGGTCGAGCCGATCGCCGCCGAGATCAAGGCCGACGTCGACCGGCAGATCGATGAGGCGTGGGCCGCTCCGGACCCCGAGCCCGACACGCTGCTTCGTCACCTCTACGCCGAGGACGCGCCGTGACCGAGAAGAACGTCGTGACGGCGATCCACGACACGCTGCACGAGCAGATGGCGGCCGACGAGCGGATGGTCGTGCTCGGCGAGGACGTTGGCGCGCGCGGCGGAGTGTTCCGGGTGACGCAGGGGTTCCTCGACGAGTTCGGCGAGCGCCGGGTCATCGACACCCCGCTCGCGGAGGGCGCCATCGTCGGCGTCGCGGTCGGGATGGCGTTGCACGGCCTGATCCCCGTCGCCGAGATCGAGTTCGCCGACTTCATCCATCCTGCCTTCGACCAGATCGTGAGCGAGGTCGCCCGGATGCGGTACCGGACGAACGGCGACTTCGGCCTGCCGATGGTGATCCGCACGCCCTGGGGTGGCGGCGTCCACGGCGCGCTCTACCACTCGCAGTCGATCGAGGCCCTCTTCGGACACATCCCGGGACTCAAGGTCGTCGTGCCGTCGACGCCGTACGACGCGGCGGGGATGCTCCGCTCGGCGATCGCCGACCCCGACCCGGTGCTGTTCCTCGAGCACAAGCGCACGTACCGCCTCATCTCGGGCGAGGTGCCCGACGAGCCCTTCACGGTGCCGATCGGGCCGGCCGACGTGAAACGCGAAGGGAGCGACCTCACGGCGGTCGCGTACGGCCTCATGCTCCACCACTGCCTCGAGGCGGCGCAGCGCTTGGAGCAGGACCACGGCATCTCGGTCGAGGTCGTGGACGTCCGCACGATCAACCCGCTCGACAAGCAGACGATCCTGGCCTCGGTGCGCAAGACCGGCAAGGCGATCGTCGTCTACGAGGACAACCGGACCTACGGCGCCGGTGCCGAGATCGTGGCCACGATCGCCGAGGAGGCGATGTTCGATCTCGACGGACCGCTCGTTCGGATCGGGGGGCCCGACGTGCCAGCGATGGGTTTCGCGTCCAACCTCGAGCACGCGTTCATGCCGGATGCCGACCTCGTATACGACCGCATGCTCGAGCTCGCCCGCTTCTAGGCACGCGACCGCCCGCGGCGCCCTTCCGCGCTCAGGTGTCCCCTTCGGGGTACCGATGATGCCCGAGACGGGTTAGGCCGATGGGCGAGCAGAAGCAGCGACGCGGGAGCATGCGTGGGCTGCGGGATCTGCTGTTGATCTCGCTGCCCATCATCGGCCTGCTCTGGTACGGCGCCGCGACCGACCTCTTCGAGAGCACGCACGAGTGGCTGCGGGACAGCGTCGGTAGCGCGGAGGACGAGTTCCTGTTCGGGCTCCTGTTCGCGGCGGTCGGCGCATCGGTGTTCGCCTTGCTCCGGTGGCGTGCCCAACGCCTGGAATCCGCGGCTCGCGACTCGGCCGAGTCCCGCTACCGCGCGCTCGTCGAGAAGATGCCCGCGGTCCTGTACACCTGGGATCCGCGCAAGGACATCGGGAAGGCCTCGACCCCCTACGTGAGCCCGCAGGTGGAGCGCATCCTCGGGTTCACCGTCGACGAGTGGCGGACGGACCCCGAGCTGTGGATCCGCCAGCTGCACCCTGAGGATCGCGAGCGGGTCCTCGCTGCCTCGACGCGGGCCGACCGAACGGGCGAGCCACTCGCGGTCGAGTACCGCCACGTCCGCAAGGACGGCGAGGTCGTGTGGATCCGCGACGAAGCCATCGTGGTCGAACGCGACCGCCGGGGACGACCCATGCTCGTGCAGGGGATCATGTACGACATCACCCAGCGACGGGAGGCCGAGGAGGCCGCTCGAGAGGCCGAGGCCCGGTACCGCGCGCTCGTCGAGCAGGTCCCTGCCGTCACCTACACCTGGGATCCGGCGACCGAGCCCGGCTCGGAGGCTCCGCCGTACGTGAGCCCGCAGATCGAGCACCTGCTCGGCTACTCGGCCGAGGAGTGGCGCGCCGATCCACAGCTGTGGCACGAGCAGATCCACGAGGACGACCGCGGCCGCGTGCTCGAGGAGTGGGCGCTCGCCGTCCGGACGCGAGCCGCGTTCGCCTCCGAGTACCGGATCCACGCGCGGGACGGCCGGCTGCTGTGGCTCCGCGACGAGGCCGTCCCGGTCTCCGGTGACCGGACGACCCGCCGTCTCTACCAGGGCGTGATGTACGACATCACCGCCCGCAAGCGCGCCGAGGAGCAACTGCTCGAGGCGCAGGAGCGCTTCCGAACGCTCGTCGAGCAGATCCCCGCCGTCGTGTACATGGAGGACATCGAGACGGGGCGCAACCTGTACATCAGCCCACAGGTCAACGCGATGTTCGGGTACACGCCCGAGGAATGGATGCGCGACCCCGCCCTGTGGGAACGCCGCCTCCACCCAGACGACCGTGCGCGCGTCATCGCCGAGAACGAAGCCGAGGGCGGTGACCGCTGGAGCATCGAGTACCGCACAATCCACCGCGACGGACGCGTCGTGTGGCTCCAGAACGAGGCGGTGCTGATCCGCGACCACGACGGGAACCCGCTGTTCTGGCAGGGCGTCGCCATCGACATCACCGAGCGTAAGCAGGCCGAGGAGCGGCTCCGGCGCGCAGAGGAGACCTACCGGACCCTCGTCGAGCAGCTGCCCGTCGTCGTGTACCAGGACGCCATCGATGAGAAGAGCACGGCGCTGTACATGAGTCCGCAGTACGAACGCCTCTTCGGCTTCCCGCCCGAGGCCCGGATGAACGACCCGGACTTCTGGATCGACCACCTCCACCCCGACGACCGCGACCGGGTGCTCGAGGAGTCGGCCCGGACGAACGAGACCGGGGACCCCTTCGTGATGGACTACCGGTTCCTCGCGCGGGACGGCCGCGTCGTGTGGGTGCGGGACGAGGCCGTCCTGTTCCGCGACCCCGAGGGCACGCCGCTGTATTGGCAGGGCGTCCTGCTCGACATCACCGAGCGCAAGCTCGCGGAGGAGACCCTGTCCCGCCGGGACGAGGTGCTCGAGGCGGTCGGGTTCGCCGCCGAGCGATTCCTCCGAGCGGACGAGCCGGAGGAGGTGCTGGACGTCGTGCTCGCGCGGATCGGGCTCGCCGGGGACGTGAGCCGCGTCTACGTGTTCGAGAACGAAGAGCTCGAGGACGGCGGCGCGGCGATGACCATCCATCGCGAGTGGCTTGCTCGCGGCGTGCCCTCGATCGACGAGCCCCCCAACCGGGGCCTGCCCTACCGGAACGGTTTCGCGCGATGGGAGGCGGCGCTGTCGGCCGGACTTCCCATCGTGGGCGCGGTCCGGGACTTCCCCGAGTCCGAGCGCCGGGGCATGCAGGCCGAGTCGGTGCTGTCCGCGGTCATCGTCCCGGTGTTCGTCGGCGAGACCTGGTGGGGCTTCCTCGGCTTGGACGACTGCGTCGCCGAACGCGAGTGGCCGGTCGCGGAGGTCGAGGCGCTGAAGGCGGCCGCCGACACGCTCGGGGCTGCGATCGGCAGGGCGCGAGCGGCCCGTCTGCAAGCCGAGACCGAGCAGCGCTACCGCACGCTGGTCGAGCAGATGCCTGCCGTCACCTACGTCCACGATCCCCAGCCGAGCGGGGCCGTGACCTACGTCAGCCCGCAGATCTACCCGCTGCTCGGCTACTCGCCGGAGGAGCGAGAGTTCACCCACGACACGTGGATCGCGTCGATCCATCCCGAGGATCGCGAGCTGGTCCTGGCGGAGGACGAGCGGACCGACGCGACCGGCGAGCCCTTCGACCTCGAGTACCGCCAGGTCCGCAAGGACGGCGGGATCATCTGGGTTCGGGACACGGCCGTCCTCGTACGCAGCGACGAGGGCCGTCCGCTGTATTGGCAGGGCGTCCGTTTCGACATCACGGCCCGAAAGGAAGCCGAGGAGCAGGTCCGCTTCGCGCAGGAGCGGTACCGCACGCTCGTCGAGACGATCTCGGCGGTCATCTACATCGATCGGGTCGACGACGCGCTCACCACGCTCTACGTGAGCCCGCAGATCGAGAGTCTCTTCGGCTACACGATCGAGGACTGGTCGAGCGGCGCGGGTCTGTGGGCGCGCAACCTGCATCCCGACGATCGCGAGCGGAGCCTCGAGGCGGTGCGGACGCACAACGTCGCGGGGACGCCCCTCGACCTCGAG
>JBLNAW010000337.1:0-3796 GCA_050259555.1 Solirubrobacterales bacterium | reverse complement strand
AGCTGGCGCTCGACGCCCATCTTGACGAGGCGCTTCTGCAGCCGCTGGACCTTCGCGGGATCGTCGAGATCGGTCTCCGCGACCCACCGCTCGACGCCCCGGCCGACCACGCGGAAGCGGGCGCCCTCGCGCCGGACGACGAAGGCGGGGCGTGCCGGTCGCAGCACGACCACCGGGGTGCGCTCCTCGGCCGACGCCGCCGCATCCCGCGCGAGGGTCGCGAGACGCTCGGCCAGGGCCTCCACGCCCTCCCCCGTCTGGCCGGAGACGACGAGGGCTCCCCCGCCGAGCCGAGCGGCGACGGCCGCCGGATCCTCGACGAGATCGGCTTTCGTGCCGACGACGAGCGCCGGGCGCTCGGCGAGGTGGGGGTCGTACGCGGCGAGCTCGGCGCGCACGGTCTCGAGGTCGGCGGCCGGATCGGCCGACGCGAGGTCGACCACGAGCACCAGCGCTCGGCACCGGCTCACGTGGCGCAGGAACCGGTCGCCGAGACCCCGGCCCTCGTGGGCGCCTTGGACGAGACCCGGGATGTCGGCGACGACGAACCGCTCGTCCGCCCCGGCCACGCCGAGGTTCGGCGTGAGCGTAGTGAACGGGTAGTCGGCGATCTTCGGGCGCGCGGCGGTGAGGCGCGAGAGCAGGGTGGACTTGCCGGCGTTCGGCAGGCCGACGAGCCCGACGTCGGCGACGATCCGCAGCTCGACGGCGAGGCGCCGCTCCTCGCCGGGCTCCCCCGCCTCCGAGTTCGGCAGCCGGTTCCTCGCCCCGGCGAGCGCCGCGTTCCCACGGCCCGCGCGCCCGCCTCGAGCTACGACCGCCCTCGAGCCGGCCCCCACCAGGTCGGCGAGCAAGCCGTCCTGGTCTTCGACCCGCGTGCCGTCGGGGACCGGCACGACGAGGTCCTCGCCCTCCGCTCCGGCGCGCCTGCGACTCCGCCCGGCCCGGCCGTTCCCAGCCCGCTGGTGAGGATGGTCCGCCAGCGACGAGAGGTCACGGATCCCGAGGTCGACCTCGAACACGACGTCCCCGCCGCGACCTCCGTCGCCCCCGTCGGGTCCGCCCTTCGGGTTGTAGGGCTCGCGCAGGATCGAGGACGAGCCATCGCCGCCGCGTCCCGCGCGGACGAACACGGTCACTTCGTCGACGAACCCCATGGGTGGATGCTCCCAGAACCCAGCCGGGCGCTCCGGGCCGCGTTCGGCTCCGTGCGAGATGATGACGCGATGCTCGAGAGCGTGCGCGTGTGGGCGGTCGAGCTCGGTCCGGGCCCCGACGCCAAGGAGCGCGAGGGCCGTCTGTCCATGCTCGATGACGCTCTGCGCTTCGAACCCGCGAAGGAGGGCCAGGCTCCGCTGACGCTGCCGTTCGGCCGGCTGACCAAGGTGCGCCGGCTCCGAGGCTCACCGGTGCTGATGGTCGTCTGCCGTCTCGAGGACCGCGAGGTCCGGACCGCCTTCTACTTCGTCCAGCCCCCGCCCCTGACGGCGTTCACCGAGGAGCGGACCGACACCCGGGTCTCGCTGCCGACGCTGCGGAACCCGAAGCGCAAGGCGCGACGCGACAACGTCGGGTACCTGGGCATCATGAACCGGGAGAAGAAGGAAGCGTTGATCGCGTGGGAGCGCGAGGTGCGGGCTGCCGCTGCGGCGGCAAAGGGAGCCTAGGAGGAGCGGACGGTCGCGAACCGGCGGCCGCGCGACTCGCGGAAGCCGACCTGACCGTCCACGAGGGCGAACAGGGTGTCGTCGCTCCCCTTGCCGACGCCTTCGCCGGGGTGGATCCGGGTGCCGCGCTGGCGCACGATGATCGAGCCCGCGGTCACCTGCTGACCACCGAACGCCTTCACGCCGAGCCGCTTGGACTCGGAGTCTCGGCCGTTGCGGGAGGACCCGCCACCCTTCTTGTGTGCCATCGCGCGTTCGAGGGTACCAGACACCCTCCGACCTGCGGCTACTCCTCGGCGGCCGGCTCGGCGGAGGCCTCGGCGACGGGCTCGGCGGGCTCGGCCGCGGACCCTTCCTCGGCGGCGGGCTTGGGCTCGGCCTTCTTCGGGGCCGCCTTCTTCGGGGCCGCCTCCTTCGCCGCCTCGCCCAGGCTCACGTCCTCGATCTCGACGAGCGTGAGGAGCTGGCGGTGCCCCGCCCGCCGCGAGTAGCCGGTCTTGTTCTTGTACTTGAAGACCTTGACCTTCTCGCCCTTCTGCTCGCCGAGCAGCTTGGCCGTCACGACCGCACGCTCGGCCTCCTTGCCGACGTGCGTGTGACCGTCGTCGTCGACGACGAGGAGGGGATGGAACGTCAGCTTCTCCTCCGCGCCGTGCAGGTACTCGACCTCGATGACGTCGCCGGGCTTCACCTTGTGCTGCTTGCCGCCCGTCTTGATGACCGCGTACATCGCCGTTCCTCCTCCTCGGCACCGGGCCCCGCAGGGCCGGCGCTCAGTTCACGTCGTAGGTCAGGAGCACGCCCCGACCCTCGCAGGTCGGGCACATCTCGGAGAACGATTCCAAGAGTCCACCAGACACACGCTTGCGCGTCACCTCGAGCAGCCCGAGCGGGCTGATGTCGAAGACCTGGCTCCGCGACTTGTCCTGTGCGAGGGACTCCCGCAGCGTCTCGATCACCTTCTTCTTGTTCTGCTCGAGCAGCATGTCGATCATGTCGATCACGATCATCCCGCCGATGTCGCGGAGCCGGAGCTGTCGGGCCACCTCCCGGGCCGCCTCGAGGTTCGTGTTCACCACGGTCTCCTCGAGGTTCGTCTTGCCCACCGACTTGCCGGTGTTCACGTCGATGACCGTGAGCGCCTCGGTCCGGTCGATCACGATGTATCCGCCCGAGGGCAGCCATACCTTGCGGTCGAGCCCCTTGTGGATCTGCTCGACGATGTGGAACTCCTCGAACACCGGCAGCTTGCCCTCGTGGAGGCGGACCTTGCCCACCACGTCGGGGTCGGCCTGCCGCAGGTAGTCGGTGACGATCTCGTAGACGCGGGGCGAGTCGGTCACGAGCTCCCGGTACTCCTCGTCGGTGAACAGGTCGCGGACGACCCGGACCGTGAGCTCGGGCTCCTCGTACAGCACCGCCGGCGCCTTCGCCTTCTTCGCGCGCTTCTCGATCGCGTTCCACTCCTCGAGCAGCCGGCCGAGATCGGCCGCGAGGGCCTCCTCCGAGGCGCCCTCGGCGGCGGTCCGCACGATGAGACCGTGGGGATCGGGCTTGATCTTCTTGTAGATCGCCTTCAGGCGCTTCCGCTCCTCCTCGCCCAGGCGCCGGCTGATGCCGGTCACCGTCGAGTTCGGGACGAGGACGAGGTACCGGCCCGGCATCGAGATCTGCGCGGTGAGGCGCGCGCCCTTGCCGCCGATCGGGTCCTTCGTGACCTGGACGAGCACGGACTGGCCGTTCTTCAGGACCTTCTCGATGCGTGGGGGCGATCCCTCGAGGTCCTCGGGCGAGTAGTTCACCTCGCCGGCGTACAGGACCGCGTTGCGGCCTCGGCCGACGTCGATGAACGCTGCCTCCATCCCTGGGAGCACGTTCTGCACCCGTCCGAGGTACACGTTGCCGACCATCGAGTGGGCGCCGATCCGCGTCACGTAGTGCTGGACCAGATCCCGCCCCTCGAGCACCGCGATCTGATCCCGCTCGCCGTGCTCGGTGATGGCCATGAGCTTGTCGGTGACGCGCGGGACGACGGGGAGGGGTTCGCGTCGTCGCCTCGAGGTCGAGCGCGTCTGTCGGGTCTGCCGAGAGCGTCGGAGGCGCGTCGAGACCTGGGACTCGTCCCTCGG
>JBLNAW010000336.1:0-3700 GCA_050259555.1 Solirubrobacterales bacterium | reverse complement strand
GCGAACGACGTCGTCAACCCGGCGGCCCGTACCGACACCACGAGCCCGATCTACGGCATGCCGATCCTCGACGTCGACCAGGCGGCGTCGGTCATCGTCGTCAAGCGCTCGATGCGCTCCGGCTTCGCCGGCGTCGACAACGAGCTGTTCTACCTGGACAAGACGCAGATGCTCTTCGGTGATGCGAAGACCGTGATCGGCGAGGTCATCGACGAGCTCGGGAGACTGCCAGCGAAGGAGGTGGCTGGGGTATGACGCTCACGGAATCCCGTGAGCGGGAGCTCGAGCACGAGTGGGTCCGCGCGCTCCGTACGGGCATCGGACCGGTGCCGGTACCTCACCGTGGGGCCGAGCTGCTCGAACACCCGCTCCTGAACAAGGACGCGGCGTTCACCGAGAAGGAACGAGAGGAGTTCCGGCTCCACGGGCTGCTGCCGATGCGCGTATTCAGCATCGACGAGCAGGTCACCCTCGAGGTCGAGAAGATCCGCCGCAAGGAGGACGACCTCGAGAAGTTCATCGGGCTCGCGGCCCTGCAGGACCGCAACGAGACCTTGTTCTACCGGGTGCTCATCGAGAACCTCGAGGAGTTCCTGCCGATCGTCTACACGCCGGTCGTCGGCCGCGCGTGCCAGGAGTACAGCCACATCCTGCGCCGGCCGAGAGGCCTGTGGCTCACGCCGGACGACATCGACCACATCCGCGAGCTGCTCGCGAACGCACGGCACGAGGATGTGCGCCTGATCGTCGTCACCGACAACGAGCGGATCCTCGGTCTCGGCGACCAGGGGGCCGGCGGGATGGGGATCCCGGTCGGCAAGCTCGCCCTCTACACGGCGGGTGCCGGCATCTACCCGGCGCTCACGCTTCCGATCTCGCTCGACGTGGGCACCGACAACCAGGCGCTGCTCGACGACCCGTACTACGTGGGCTACCGGAAGCCGCGCCTGCGCGGACCCGAGTACGACCACTTCATCGAGGTCTTCGTCGAGTCGGTCCTCGACGTCTTCCCGCACGCGCTCCTGCAATGGGAGGACTTCAAGCAGCACAACGCGATCCGGCTCCTCGACCGGTACCGCCACCGCATCACGAGCTTCAACGACGATATGCAGGGCACGGCCGCGGTCGTCATGGGCGGCATCTACTCCGCGCTCCGCATCCTCCAGGAGCCCCTGGGCGACCAGCGGCTCGTGTTCCTCGGCGCTGGCGCGGCCGGCATCGGGATCGCGCGTCTCGTGCGAGCACAGATGCAGAAGGAGGGCGTCTCCGAGGACCAGATCCGCACCGCGATCGTGCAGCTCGACTCCCGCGGACTCACGTACCTCGGCCGGGATCCGCTCGACGAGGACAAGGAGGAGTTCGCGCTCGCACCCGAGGCCATGAAGGCGTACGGCTTCGAGGCCGGGCAGAGCTACGACCTCGAGTCGGTCGTGGAGAAGGTCCGCCCGACGTTCCTCATCGGCACGAGCGCGACACCCGGTACCTTCACCGAGAAGGCGATCCGGGAGATGGCGGCCCACGCCCGGATCCCGGTCGTCCTGCCCCTGTCGAACCCGACCTCCAAGACCGAGGCGCAGCCCGCCGACATCATGGAGTGGACGAAGGGGCGGGCGCTCGTCGCGACCGGTAGCCCGTTCGAACCCGTGGTGCGCGGCGAGCGCACCCACGTAATCGGTCAGGCGAACAACGCGTTCATCTTCCCGGGGATCGGGCTGGGCGCGGTGGTCGCCGAGGCACGCGAGGTGACGGACGAGATGTTCCTCGTCGCCGCCGAGACCCTCGCCCAGGCCGTCGGCGAGGACCGGCTCGAGGTCGGCGCGCTGTACCCGACCGCCTCGGACCTGCGGGGCGCGTCCCGAGAGGTCGCGATCGCGGTCGCCCGGTGCGCCAGGGACTGCGGCGTCGGGCGGCACTTCCAGGACGAGGAGATCGCCCACGCCGTCGACTCGATGGTGTGGCGCCCCGACTACGTGCCGTACGAGCCCATCCCCTGGGACTAGCACGGCACGTTGCACCACGGAGCGGCCCCGAGCCCGTGCGGGGCCGCTCCGGCGTTTGACGGGAGCGGAGGCATCCGAGAGGGTCGTGCCGTATCCCTGCCCGAGGAGGACCTCGAGATGGAGAGCACCGTCGACCGCGCGCGCCTCGCCGAGCTGATGAAGCGGGAGGAAGAGGGCTTCGTCGCCGCTCACCCACGCTCGGCGGAGCTGTTCGAGCGCGGCAAGGCGAACCTGCTCGGCGGCGTCCCGATGCCGTGGATGTCCGAGTGGGCCGGCCCGTTCCCGGTGTTCGTGCGAGAGGCGCACGGTGCCCGCTTCGTCGACGTCGACGGCATCGAGTACGTCGACTTCTGCCTCGGGGACACGGGCGGCATGACGGGACACGGTCCCGAGCCCGCCGTGAAGGCGATCGCCGAGCAGGCCGCGAGGGGCATCACGCTCATGCTCCCGTCGGAGGACTCGATCTGGGTCGGCGCCGAGATGCAGCGCCGATTCGGCCTGCCCTACTGGCAGTTCTGCCTCACCGCGACCGATGCGAACCGGTTCACGATCCGCCTCGCACGCGCGATCACCGGCCGTCCGAAGGTGCTCACGTACTCGTGGTGCTACCACGGCTCGGTCGACGAGACAATCGCGATCGTGGAGGGCGGTGCCACGGTGACGCGTCCGGGCAACATCGGACCGCCCGTGCCGCCCGAGATGACCACGCGCTCGGTCGAGTGGAACGACGTCGAGGCGCTCGAGGCCGCACTCGCGCACGGGGACGTCGCGTGTGTCCTGGCCGAGCCGGCCCTCACGAACATCGGCATCGTGCTCCCCGACCCGGGCTATCACGATGCGCTCCGCGAGCTCACCCGGAAGTACGGCACCTATCTCGTGATCGACGAGACCCACACGATCTGCGCCGGTCCCGGCGGCGCCACGAAGGCCTGGGGCCTGCAGCCCGACTTCCTCACGATCGGCAAGCCGCTCGCGAGCGGCGTGCCGGCCGCCTGCTACGGGATGAGCGAGGAGGTCGCCGGGCGGATCCAGGGGTTCATGGACTCGCTCCCCTCGACCGACGTCGGCGGCGTCGGCGGCACGCTCTCGGGGAACGCGCTCTCGCTCGCGGCGATGCGTGCGACGCTCGAGCAGGTCCTCACCGACGAGGCGTTCGAGCGCATGATCGCGCTCGGCGAGCGCTGGACCGACGGGGTCGCGACCGCGATCGCGAAGCACGGCCTCCCGTGGACGATCCAGCGGCTGGGTTGTCGCGCCGAGTACTGGTTCGTGCGGGAGCCGCCGCGCGACGGTGGGACCGCGGCCGCGAACGACGACCACGAGCTCGCACGGTTCACGCATCTGTATGCGCTGAACCGCGGCGTCCTTCTCACGCCGTTCCACAACATGGCGCTCATGTCGCCGGCGACGAGCCCGGCCGACGTCGACGCGCACTCCGGGGTCTTCGACGAGATGTGCGCCGAGCTCGTCGCGTGAGGATCCGTCTCTCGCACGTGATGATCGACGCGCTCGATCCGGACGCGCTCGCGCGCTTCTGGGGCGAGCTCCTCGGGGTCGAGGTCGCCGCCCGGGTCGACGAGGGTCGCTTCGTGTTCCTCTCGCCCGCCGAGGGCGTCCCGGCCTTCGGCATCCAGCGCGTGCCCGAGCCGAAGGAGGCGAAGAACCGCGTGCACGTCGACCTCGAGGTGGACGATCTCGAG
>JBLNAW010000335.1:0-5946 GCA_050259555.1 Solirubrobacterales bacterium | reverse complement strand
CGGTCGAGAGGAGGCAGTGCCCGGACTTGCGATCGGCGTTGTTCGCGACGACGTCGAACAGGGCGATCCGGCGGAAGTCGTCGGGGCGATCCTCGCGCATCGTGAGGTAGTGGTGCGAGGGGTCGAAGTCGAGGAACAGCTGCACGGAGCCCTCCCCGTGAGGTCCCTCGCGCAGGATCGTCGGCGGCACGAGCGGCCACCCGAGCGTCTCCGCGAGGACGTGCGCGGCGACCTCTCGGTGACAGAGCGTGCCTTCGGGGAAGTCCCACAAGGGGGCCTCGCCGGCCCGGGGCTTGTAGACGGCGAGCACCGGGTCCGGGCCCTCGCGCAGGCGTGCGAGGAAGGTGTAGTTCGACGAGCGGGGGAGCAGGCCGAGCAGCTCGAGGTCGCCCTCGCGCAGGAGCCGGAGGACCTCGTCCTCGGCCCGCCTCACGCGGTCCCGGACCTCCCGTGTCCGTTCATCGCCGGGCAGGTGTGACCCTCGGGGTCGATCGGGTTGCCGCAGAACTGGCAGGTGGGGCGCCCGCGGGCGGCGACGGCAGATCCCCGCCGCGACAGGGCGAGCATCTGCTCGCGGGTCGCCCACAGCCGGATCGTCTCGGGCTCGGGCTCGGGCTCATCGCCCTCGCCTGCGGCGAGCTCCTCGGCCGCGGGGGCCTCCTCGTCGTCCTCCTCCTCGTCCGGCGTGAGCTCCTCGAGCTCGAGCAGGAGCTGGTCGCGTTCCTCCGCGTAGCCGATCGCGAGCTTCCCGACGCGCCACTCGGGCTCGAGCGGGGTCTCGAGCTCGAGCTCGTCATCACCCGGCCCCTCCTCGGTCTCCTTGCCGACGCGTTCGAGGATGTCGAGGATCGAGGCGGCCAGCAGCTCGACCTGCTGCTTCTCCACGAGGAGCGTCACCAGGCGGGTGCCGGCCCGCGCCTGCAGGAAGAAGGTCCGGCCGCCGGGCTCGCCGACGGCACCGGTCGTGATCCGATCGACGGGGCCGAGCTCCACGAGCCCTATCCTGCCATCTTCGGGGACCGGCGCCGGCGGACCGGCGCAGGAGGCGCGAGCGAGGCGAGGCTCCCCGTGTCGTTCACGGTGAGGACGCGGGTCTGCCCGTCCCCGAGCGCGACCGCCGAGACCGAGGCCGGCGCCACGGCGAGCCGCTGGTACAGGTCGAGGTGGATGCCGGCGAGCTCGGCGAGCACGAGCCGGACCACGTCGGCGTGGCTCACGATCATCACGGCGTCGTTGGGATGCTCCTCGGCGATCGCGCGGACCGCGTCGACGGCCCGAGCCTGCACCCCGCGGAGGCTCTCGCCTCCCGGGAAGCGGAAGCTCGAGGGCGTGCGCTGAACGGCCTGCCACCGCTTCGTCCGCGCGAGCTGGCGGATCGAGCGGTTCGTCCACTCGCCGTAGTCGACCTCGAGGAGCGCTCGCCGCACGCGGACCTCGAGGCCTCGAGCCCGCGCGAGGGGGGCGGCCGTCTCACAGCATCGCTCGAGCGGGCTCGAGTAGACGGCCGCGATGGGGACCGGCTCGAGGCGTTCCACGAGCCCGCGAGCCTGTTCGAGGCCGCGCTCGTTGAGGTGGACGCCCCGGGACCAGCCGGTGAGGACCTTCCCGGCGACGGGCGTGTCGGCGTGGCGGACGAGGAGCACCAGCGTCATGGCGGCTAGCCTACGCGGCTCGCGGCGCGGAACGACGGCTCAGGACCGACGGGACGTGCTCATCGGGCCGCGGGGAGCCGGACCTCGAACGTGGAGCCGACGCCGAGCTCACTGCGCACGGTCACCGTGCCGCCGTGGTTCTCGACGACGTGCTTCACGATCGACAGGCCGAGTCCGGTCCCGCCCGTCTCGCGCGAGCGAGCGCGGTCGACGCGGTAGAAGCGCTCGAACACCCGCCCGAGGTCGCGGCTCGGGATCCCGATCCCCGTGTCGGCGACGGTGAGCACGACCTCGTCGTCCGCGGACGCGAGCCGGACGTCGACCCGGCCGCCCGCCCGCGTATAACGGATCGCGTTGTCGACGAGGTTGCGGACCATGAGCGCGAGCTCCCGCGCCGCGCCGCGCACGGGCGGAACGGGGTCCGCCGAGACGCCGAGCGCGATGCCGGTCTCGGCCGCCGGTGCCTCGAACCGGCTCGTCTCCTCCCGGACGACCGCGTCGAGCGCGACGAGCTCCTCCAGCACGATCCCGGTCTCGAGCCTCGAGAGGTCGAGCAGGTCCGAGACGATCCTCGACAGGCGCACCGCCTCGCGCTCGAGCTGTGCGGCGAACCGCGGGACGACCGCCGGGTCATCGGAGGCCGCGGTCGAGATCGTCTCCGCCGCGGCCCGGATCGAGGCGGCCGGCGTCTTCAGCTCGTGCGAGGCGTTCGACACGAAGTCCCGGCGGATCGCCTCGAGCCGGCGCGCCTCGGTGACGTCGCGGACGACCAGGAGCACGGCTCCGTCCTCGCCGACGGGGATCGCGTCGCCGCGCACGCGGCGTGTCGGGACCCCGATCTCGGTCTCGGCACGCCTCACGACGCGGTCGGCCGTGGCCGCCCGGACGGCCTCGCGCAGGTCGAGGGGGAGCAGCGCCTCGAGCGACGCGGGCGCCTGCCCCAAGAGGCCTTCGAGGGCCGGGTTCGCGAACACCACCCGGCCGTCCGGCTCGACGAGCAGGACCCCTTCGCGCATCGAGGCGAGCACCAGCGCCATCGCTCGGCGCTCGTCCTCGACCGCGCGCAGGCGCTCGGCGGCCTCCCGCGACCGCTGCTCGGCGGCAGCGCTCGAGGCTCGGGCGCGGGCGCGCTCCCGACCGAGGAACGCGACGACGACCGCGAGGACCAGGAGCGCGAGGATCGCGAAGACCGTTTCCACGGGCGCAAGTCTAGAAGGGCAGGTCGGCGGGCTATCCGGCGCCCCGTCCTCGTTCACGTTCCGTTCATGAACGGGCCGCGGGACGGCCACGGGCGTCTCCTAGCATCGCGGCAGTGGGCGGCTCACCGAGCCGTCGAAGGTCCTCGACCCGGGAGGAACGATGGGGAAGCGCAGGATGGGGTTGGCGGTCGTCGGGGCCGCCGTGTCGCTCTCGCTCGTCGCCGCCGCGTGCGGCGGAGGCAGCGACGGCGGAGGAACCACCGGAACGACCGGAGGCGACCTGAACGGAACGATCACGATCTCGGGATCCTCGACGGTGCAGCCCGTCTCGAACCTGGTGGCCGAGCTCTTCAACCAGGACGTGGCGCCGAACGTCTCGATCAGCGTGGACGGCCCCGGCACCGGTGACGGCTTCGTCCTGTTCTGCAAGGGCGAGACCGACATCCAAGACGCGTCCCGGGCGATCGAGCCGGAAGAGGCGGCCGCCTGCAAGAAGGCCGGGATCGACTACGTCGAGCTCGAGATCGCCCTCGACGGCATCACCGTCATGACGAACCCGGCGAACAGCGTGTCGTGCCTCAACCTCGGGGACCTGTACGCGCTCTTCGGTCCGGAGTCCCAGGGCTTCACGTCCTGGAGCGACGCGAACACGCTGGCGAGCGAGGTCGGCGGCACCGGCAACTTCCCCGACGCCCCCCTTCAGATCACCGCGCCGGGCGAGGAGTCCGGGACCTACGACGCTTTCATCACGCTCGCCGGCATCGAGGACACCGCGCTCTCGCGCGGCGTGTCCGAGGCGGACGCGGCCGCGCTCCGCAAGGACTACCAGCCGTCTCCGGACGACAACGTCATCATCTCGGCGATGGAGGGGTCGCCCTCGGCCCTCGGCTTCGTCGGCTTCGCCTACGCGCAGAACGCCGGTGCCCAGGTCAAGGAGATCCAGGTCGACGGTGGGAGCGGATGCGTGGCGCCGACCGCCCAGACGATCGCCGACGCCAGCTACCCCCTCTCGCGCTCGTTGTACCTGTACGTGAACACGGCCAAGCTCGCCGACAATCCGGCGGTGAAGGCCTTCATCGACTACTACCTCACCGACAACGGTCTCGTGGCGAGCGTCACGGAGGCCGGCTACGTTCAGCTGCCCGCCGACCGGATCGACGCGACGCGTTCGACCTGGAACGGCGTGGCCACGCCGTCCGGATAAGCTCGCCGAGCGATGAGCACGATCATCCCCGCGGTCTCCCTCGAGACGATGCGCGGCAGCTCGAGGCGCCGCCGCAAGGAGGCGGTGGTGAAGGCCGTCTTCGCGTCGGCCGCCGCCCTCGGGCTCGTCATCAGCCTCGCGATCGTCGGTGCCCTGGCCGTGGAGGCGATCCGGTGGCTCTCGCGGATCGATCTCGGGTCGCTCTGGTCCGAGGGATGGGTCCCGCGCTCGGACGAGTTCGATCTCCTCACGCTCTTCGCGGGCACGATGATGATCGCGGTCGTCGCGATGGCCGTCGCGGCGCCGCTCGGGCTCGGCGCGGCCATGTTCCTCTCCGAGTACGCGAGCCCCCGGATGCGGAGGTACCTCAAGCCGGTCATCGAGACGCTCGCCGGCATCCCGAGCGTCGTGCTCGGCTACTTCGCCCTCACCGTCATCAACCCCACGATCGTGCAGAAGCTCTTCTCGAGCGCCGGCACCTTCAACTTCCTGTCGGCCGGCATCGCGGTCGGCATCCTCACGATCCCGCTCGTCGCCACGGTCAGCGAGGACGCGATGCACTCGGTCCCGGGATCCCTCCGCGAGGGCGCCTACGGGCTCGGCGCGCGCCGGCGCACGGTCTCGACGACGGTCGTGTTCCCGGCCGCGGTATCCGGGATCGTGGCCTCGCTCATCCTGGGGTTCGCGCGCGCGGTCGGCGAGACGATGGTCGTCGCGATCGCCGCGGGGGCGACCGGTTCGGCCCTGCGGACCTTCAACCCGCTCCACGGGGGCCAGACGATGACCGGCGCGATCTCCTCGCTCGCGATCGGGTCGGACCAGGTGCGCGGCTCCGGCAACGCCTTCCCCGCCCTGTACTTCGTCGGATTGCTCCTGTTCGTCATCACCTTCGTCCTCAACCTCGTCAGCGAGCGGTTCGTCCGTCGCGTCCGGAGGATGGGCTGATGGCGATCGCCGCACCGCAGGTCACGCGCTCGACGGTCGAGGCCGCGCTCCGCGGGCATCGCGGCGATGTGCGGGGACGGGTCTTCGGGTCGATGCTCGTGCTCGCGATCCTCGCGTCCCTCGCGATCCTCTTGACGTTGCTCGCCACCACCCTTTCGACGGCGTGGCCGGTGTTCACCGCACGCGGATGGGACTTCGTGCGGAGCTCCACCTCGAGCTTCGAGAGCCGTGCGGGGGTCTGGCAGGGGCTGACCGGCTCCCTGATCCTCGTCGGTTTCGTCGCGGTCATCGCGATCCCGGTCGGGGTCGCGGCGGCCGTCTACCTCCAGGAATACGCGAGGGACACGCGGCTCAACCGCTCGCTCATCGCGAACGTCCGGAACCTCGCCGGCGTGCCGTCGATCGTCTACGGGATCCTCGGGCTCGTCGTGTTCGTGCAGGCGCTCCGGAGCGTCACCGGTCCCGACACGTACGGGCGCTCCTTCATCTCGGGCGGCCTCACGCTCTCGGTGCTCGTGATGCCGATCGTGATCCTCGTCACGATGGAGGCGCTCCGAGCGGTCCCCGCGAGCATCCGCGAGGCCGCGTACGGTGTCGGCGCGACCCGCTGGGAGGTCATCAGGAGCCACGTCCTCCCGTACGCGGCGCCCGGCATCTTCACGGGTGCGATCCTGTCGCTCGCGAGGGCCTTCGGAGAAACGGCGCCGCTCCTGCTCGTGGGCGCCGTGACCGGCTACTTCTCGGCCGGAGCGGGGAGAGGCTTCTTGGCGATGCTGCAGGGCAAGTACACGGCGCTGCCGACCCAGATCTTCGCGTGGGCGAAGCTGCCCGGGGAGGAGTGGCGAGCGAACACGGCGGCGGCCATCGTCGTGCTGCTCGTCGCGATCCTTGTCGTGAACCTGTTGGCCATCGTGTTGAGGAACCGGTATGAGCGGAAGTGGTGATC
>JBLNAW010000334.1:0-8249 GCA_050259555.1 Solirubrobacterales bacterium | reverse complement strand
GCCGGATCGCGAGCACGAGCGCCTCCATCTTCGAGTGCACCCCGAGCTTGGTGAGGATGTTCTGCGTGTGCGTGCGCAGCGTGTGCGGGCTCATCTTCAGGGTCCTCGCGATGCCGTCGGGCGAGGTCCCCTTCGCCATCTGCGCCAGGATCTCCTGTTCCCGCGGCGTGAGCCGCTCGAGACGCGCCCGCGCGTCGGCGTCGGCATCGCGACGGTGGCGGAGACGACGCATCGCCGTCTCGACCTCCGCCTCGTCGTGGAGCGCCTCCCCTCGGTACGCCCGGCGCACCGAGGAGGCCACCTCGACGACCCCTTCCGTCTTGCGCAGGAGCCCGGCCGCGCCGGCCTGCACCGCTCGGGCGAGCAGGAGCGGATCCTCGTCGCCGGACAGGATCAGCACCAGCGCCTCGGGATCCTCCTCCTTGATCCGTCGCGTGGTCTCGATGCCGTTCATGCCCGGCATCGAGACGTCCATCAGGACGACGTCGGGGTGATGGCGGTCGACCGCTCGGACCGCGGTGTCGCCGTCGGTCGCGACCTCGACGACGTCGAGGTCCCCCTCCTGCCGCAGGGCGAGCTGGAGCGCCTCGCCGAACGTGCGCTCGTCGTCGACGATCAGGATGGTGATCGGATGTGGAGTTGCTCTAGCCATCGCAGGCATCGGCTCGGCGATCGTAGGTCGGGACGGGGGCGATTTCACGCAAGCGCGGTAAGTTGCTGCGGGCATCCATCGTGACTACGTTCGCATCCGTGGGAGGGCGTTGGGTATCCGCCGAACGGGAGACCACCGTGCGGGGGGACACGTGGTGGGCCGAACGGCGGGAGGCGCCGTCGTGCCGATGAACCTCGGGTTGGAGCGAAAGACCTACCCCGCGATCCGGTTCGAGGTCCGTGAGGAGCACGTGCGTGCCTTCGCCCACGCGGTCGGCGACGACGGTTCCTCCGTCCCGCCCACGTTCGTCACGGCCCCCGAGATCCGGGCGGGGCTCGCGCAGGTCGTCGAGGACGCGGATCTGGGTTTGGACTTCGCGCGCGTCGTGCACGGCGAGCAGGAGTACGAGTGGTCGCGCCCGGTCCGCGTCGGCGACGTGCTCGAGGTGCGCTCGACGATCGAGAGCATCCGCGCGAAGGGCGGTCACGAGTTCCTCACGCTCCGGACCGAGATGCGGGACGAGGTGGGCGAGCTCGTGGTCCTCGCGCGATCGTCGCTCATCGTGCGGGGGAGCGCGTGAGGCGCCGGTTCGCGGAGGTCGCGGTCGGCGAGGAGCTCCCGACCCTGGCGAGGACCGTGACCCGCGAGGACGTGAAGGCGTACGCGGACGCCTCGGGGGATCAGAACCCGCTCCACCAGGACGACGGGTCCGCGCGCGCCGTCGGGTTCCCCGGGATCATCGCGCACGGCATGTTCACGATGGCGCACCTCACGTCCTGTCTCGTGGCCTGGCTCGGCGACGCGTCCGCGCTCCGACGACTGCGGGTGCAGTTCCGCGCGCCGGTGTTCATGGGCGAGACGATCGTGGCGGGCGGCACCGTCCGAGCGCTCGATCCGCAGACGCGCACCGCGACGCTCAACCTGTGGGTCACGCTCGAGCGCGACGGCTCCACCGAGTACCCGATCCGCCGGGGCGAGGCCGAGGTCCGGCTGGGCTGAGTCCCGCCTACTCGAGCTCGATCCGGTCGCCGTTGCCTCCGTCCATCTGGGGCGTGCGACCGAGACCGGCCAGCGCGTGCATCGCGTCGCCCATCCGGTCGATCACGATCTGGATGTCGTTGTCGTAGCGCTCGCCGATCTTCGCGGCCATCCGGTCGATCCGCTGCGCGAGCATCTCCTGCGACTTCGCGACCGACTCGGCGAGGTCGTCCATGCGCCGCTGTACCGTCTCGATCACGTCCGCCGGCAGGCTCGCCTGCAGCTCCTTCATCGCGCGCAGCGCCTGCTTCGACGCCTCCTGGTCGGCCACGATCTGCCGTGCGAGGGACTCGTTGTCCGAGCGCACCATCTTCGCGAGACCCGCGATGCGCGCGTCCATCGCCGACATCACGGTCTCCTCGGTCTGCGTGGAGGAGTGGGCGATCATGTCGCTCGCGCGATCGACCGACGTCACCGACTCGTGGAGCCGAGCCACGACGTCGTCGAACCGCGATCGGATCGCGATGTCGGCCGCGCTCCCGGCCGCTTGCGACGCGGCCTCCGAGGCCCGGTCGCCGACCGTGCGGGTGAGCCGGTCGATCTGACCCTCGAGCGCGTCCGAGATCCGGACCATGTTCCGGTCCATCGCCGTGAGCGCGTCGGCCAGGCTGGTGCGGATCGTCTGCATCGACTCGTCGCGGATCCGGCGCACGATCTCCTCGACCATCCAGCCGGTCGCCGACGTCAGCGACTCGCTCACGTGGGCGAGGCGCTCCTCGAGCAGCCGGGCGACCCGCTCGTCCTGCATGGCCGCGCTCCGCACGAGCTCCTCGCGCAGCGCGGTCGAGTCCGAGCGCACCAGCTCGGCGAGGCCCATGACCCGCGTCTCCAGCGTGCGGGTGACCTCGCGCGCCGAGTGCACCGCGGCGTCGTGCGCCGTGATCTCGACCCGCGTCATCCGCTCGTCGATCGCGGTCTTGACCTGGTCCGCGGCCCGGCTCTCCATGTTCTCGATCGCCATCAGGACGTCGCGCGTCTCCATGCCGACCCGGTCGTTCACCAGCTCGAGGAACTCGCCGAGCGAGCGGTTGCGCTCGTCGGTCGTGTCGAGCATGTGGGTCATCGCCTGGTTCATCGTCGTGACGTCGGTCGCGATCCGATCGGAGATCGTCCGGAGCTTCTCCTCGAGGGCCGCGAGCTGCGCCTCGGCCGCCTCGCCGATCCGCGCGTCGATGTCCTGCTCGCGGCTCGACAGGGTGGAGGCCTGGGAGTCGACCCTGCCGGCCAGCTGTCCCATGGCCTGGACGCCCTGCTGGACGTAGGACTCCATCGCCCGGCTGATCCGCGCGGTCTCGGTCGCGACGAGCTCGCCGTGGTCGCGCACCTGCCGCTGGACGGACTCGGTGATCGCCCGGTCGCGCTCGGCGAGGGTCTCGAAGGCGAGGGCGATCTGGCGCGTGACCTCGTCCAGGCGCTGCCGGATGTCGTCGCCGCCGAGGATCGTCTCCGACGTCTGCACGTCGCCGAGGGCGGTCGCCCCCTGCGCGATCTGCCGCTGCGCGGTCCGCATGCCCTCGGCCACCATGTTCAGGGTGTCCTCGAGCCGTGCCGTGCGGACGGCCAGGGTCTGGAAGCGCTCGTCGGTGTGCGCGATCAGGCTCCGGATCGTCTGGTCGCGGCTGATCGCCTCGAGCAGCTTGCCCTGGACCTCGCCCCGGTCGCCGCCGGCGGTCCGCCAGACCTCGCCCGCGATCTCGCGCATCAGCTGGTTCGCCGTGTGCTGGAGCTCGCGCAAGCCTTCCTCGAGCTGCTCGCGGATCATGTCGTGATACGCCGACATGACGGCTTCGGTGCGATCGCTCAACGCGTAGCTCGAGGGTGCCGCGTGTTCACCCTTGCCGGAGAACAGGCCGCGTCGCCTGACCCCCTCGGGCGAAGGGGAAGGTTCATGCTGGTGCATGTGGGCGCTCGCCTTCCGGGGCCGGCGCGGCAGCGTCCGCGCTAGTGTAGGGGACCACAGCAGCAACATCACGTATCTCGCGTTGACATCCACAACAACGCTCGAGGGCCGCTCGCGCCTTTGCCGCCCCAGGGGACGCCCCCTATACTGAGCTTCCGGTGTCCCCGACCTTCCGGTTGCACCGATCCGTGGAGGGGCGTAGCTCAATTTGGTAGAGCACCGGTCTCCAAAACCGGCGGTTGGGGGTTCAAGTCCCTCCGCCCCTGCTGAGGAGCATCGATGAACCGACAGATGAAGCGGGCGCAGCGTCGCCAGGGCACGGCCGTGGATCGTGCTCGCGCCGCCACGACCGCTCGCCGGCCCCAACCCGCCGAGCAGAAGCGCACGGGCATCCGGCAGTTCCTGAAGGAGGTCCGCCAGGAGCTCAAGAAGGTCCTGTGGCCGACCCGACGGGAGCTCATCACCTACACGATCGTGGTGCTCGTCACCGTCGTCGTGCTGACGACCTACGTGTTCGGGCTCGACGTCGTGTTCTCGAGGTTCGTCCTGGACGTCTTCGCCACCTGAGAGAAAGCTTCGGATGAACGAGTCCCCAAACACCCCGATGGATGAAGACGCCCCCGACGAGGAGGCGTCCGCCGCCGCGACCCCCGAGGAGGAGCCGGTCTCCGGATCCGCCCCCGAGCCCGAGCCCGCCGCCGAGCCCGAGGAGACCCTCGAGGACCAGGTCGCGCAGGCGGTCGCGGACGCCGCGACCCAGGAGGCGATCGCGGACGGCGCCATCGCCCAGGCGCTCGAGGAGTCGATCGTCGAGGACATCGAGGCGGCGAAGGCCGTCGAGGAGGCCTCGGACGCGGCGATCCAGGAGCAGTACGAGGAGCGCGTCGCCGAGGCGGTCGCGACCGGGCTCGAGGGCGACGAGCTCGTCGACGCCGTCGCCCAGGCCGCGGCCGACGCCGACGTGCAGGAGGCGATCGCGGACGGCGCCATCGCCCAGGCGCTCGAGGAGACCATCGCCGAGGACGTCGAGGCGGCGGAGGCGGTCGAGGAGGCCTCGGACGCCGCGATCGTCGAGGATCTCGAGGCGCGCGTGGACGGCATCGTGGCCGACGCCGCCGAGCCCGAAGCGGCCGAGCCGGAAGCGGAGGAGGCGGAGCCCGAGCCGGAGCCCGCGGAGGCCGAGGTCGAGCCCACGCCCGAGCCGGAGGTCGAGGCCGCAGCGGCGCCGCCGCCGGCGCCGGTCGTCGAGGAGGAGCTCGAGACCACCGTCCGCGACCCGTTCAAGGGTCCCGGTGACTGGTACGTCGTGCACACCTACGCGGGCTACGAGAACAAGGTGAAGACGAACCTCGAGTCGCGGATCCACACGATGCAGATGGAGGACAAGATCTTCGACGTCCACATCCCGATGGAAGACGTCATGGAGATCAAGAGCGGCAAGAAGCAGATCGTCCAGCGCAAGGTCTTCCCCGGCTACCTGCTCGTGAAGATGATCTACGACAACGACTCGTGGTACGTGGTCCGCAACACGCCGGGCGTCACGGGCTTCGTCGCGGCCGGCACCGGCAGCAAGCCGACGCCGCTCTCGCGCCGGGAGGTCGAGAAGATCCTCGCCGTCAAGAAGGAGGAGGTGAAGCCGACGTTCCGCCTCGGGTTCGAGGAGGGCGACGTCGTGCGGATCATCTCCGGGCCGTTCGCGGACTTCAACGGCACGATCAGCGAGATCAACGTCGACCAGAGCAAGCTGAAGGTCCTGGTCAACATCTTCGACCGCGAGACGCCGGTCGAGCTCGGGTTCGACCAGGTGGCCAAGGTCTAGCAACACCCCTACGACGCGGGAGGCCGACCGGCCGTTTGCACCGCAGGAGGTGAACGCGAGAGATGGCGAAGAAGAAGGTCCTCGCCCTCGTCAAGCTCCAGATCCGCGCCGGACAGGCGACCCCCGCGCCCCCCGTGGGAACCGCGCTCGGGCAGCACGGCGTGAACATCATGGAGTTCTGCCGGCAGTACAACGAGCAGACCCAGCAGCAGTCGGGCCAGGTCATCCCCGTCGAGATGACGATCTACGAAGATCGCTCGTTCTCGTTCGTCACGAAGCAGCCGCCGGCCGCCGAGCTCATCAAGCAGGCCGCCGGGCTCGAGAAGGGCTCCGGCGAGCCGAACCGCAACAAGGTCGCGACCCTCACCCAGGACCAGGTCCGCAGGATCGCCGAGCAGAAGATGGTCGACCTGAACGCGAACGACGTCGACATGGCGATGCGCATCATCGCCGGCACGGCGCGCAGCATGGGCGTGGAGGTGGTCGCGTGAGCGGCACGGGCAAGCGCTATCGCGAGGCCGCCTCGAAGGTCGACACCGACCGCGAGTACGTGCCGGTCGAGGCGATCAAGGTCCTCAAGGAGTTCCCCGACGCGAAGTTCGACGAGACGATCGAGCTGGCGTTCCGCCTCGGCGTCGATCCCCGCAAAGCGGACCAGATGGTCCGCGGCACGGTCAGCCTGCCGAACGGCACCGGCCGCTCGGTCCGGGTCGCCGCGTTCGCCCAGGGCGAGAAGGCGCAGGAGGCGCGCGACGCCGGCGCCGACGTCGTGGGCGCCGACGACCTCCTCGAGGAGGTCATGAAGGGCAACATCGACTTCGACGCCGCCGTCGCGACGCCCGACATGATGGCCTCGGTCGGCAAGGCGGGACGGGTGCTCGGTCCCCGGGGCCTGATGCCGAACCCGAAGACCGGCACCGTCACGATGGACACCGCCAAGGCGGTCACCGACATCAAGGGTGGCAAGATCGAGTTCCGCGTCGACAAGCACAGCAACCTCCACTTCATCATCGGCAAGAGCTCCTTCGACGAGAAGGCGCTGGTGGAGAACTACGCCACGGCGCTGGACGAGATCCTGCGACTGAAGCCGTCCGCTTCCAAGGGCCGCTACATCGAGAAGGCCACGATGAGCACCACCATGGGCCCGGGCATCCCGCTGGACTTCACCCGCACCCGCAACCTGCTGGCCGACGACGAGGCCACCGCCTGACCCAGATCCACCCGCGAGGAGCCCGCCACCCCACCTGGGGCGGCGGGCTCTCTGCCTACCTGCCACCGTCCGGCGGGGCGGATGCCCTGCCTGAGGCGATTTGGCCCAGCGCGTCCGGGCCCGTACCCTTGAGCCTGACCAGAGACCGCACGGTTGTCTTGCGCCCTCCAGGGCACGAGACCGAAGGTCCCGCTGAAGCGGGGCGCCAGCGCAGGCCACGTTCTACCGGACACCACCCGGCTCGCCGGAGGGTATGCCGTGTGCCCCGTGCCCTGCGCCGGGGCCTTCTTCATGTGTGGCCCTCGCCGCGTGGTCGTCCACAACGAAGGGAGGCCACATGGCAAAGGCTGACAGGGCTGCCGCCATCGCCGAGCTGACGGACAAGTTCCGCTCCTCGGGCGCGGCCGTGCTGACCGAGTACCGCGGTCTGTCGGTGAAACAGCTCACCGACCTGCGCAACTCGCTGCGCGGCAACGCGACCTTCGCCGTCGTGAAGAACACGCTGACCGAGCTCGCTGCGAAGGAGGCCGGAGTCACGGCCTTCGAGGGCCAGCTCCAGGGCCCCTCCGCCATCGCCTTCGTCGAGGGCGACGCGGTTGAGGCGGCCAAGGGCCTGCGTGACTTCGCCAAGGCGAACCCCCTCCTCGTGATCAAGGGTGGCGTCCTCGACGGCAAGACCCTGACCCCCGAGGAGATCACGAAGCTCGCGGACCTCGAGTCCCGCGAGGTTCTCCTGGCCAAGCTGGCTGGCGCCCTGCAGGCGTCCCTCAGCCAGGCCGTCTACCTCTTCGCGGCGCCGCTGTCGCAGACCGCCCGTGTGGTCGACGCGCTGCGCGCCAAGGTCGAGGCGGAGGGTCCGGCTGCCGCCGCTCCCGCCGCAGAGACCACCGACGAGGCTGCTCCGGCTGCCGAGTCCACCGAAGACGTCGCCGAGGGTGGCGACGAGAGCTGACCTCGCGGGGGCGACCCCGTCGAGCACGCTCGACCACAAGCAAACCGCCACTCACGGCATACGAATAAGAACGAAAGGACGCCCACCATGGCGAAGCTCTCCACCGACGAGCTCCTTGAGGCCTTCAAGGAGATGACCCTCATCGAGCTCTCTGAGTTCGTGAAGCAGTTCGAGGACACCTTCAACGTCACCGCTGCGGCCCCGGTTGCCGTCGCGGCCGCTGGCGCCCCCGCCGGTGGCGGCGAGGCCGCCGCCGCCGAGGAGCAGGACGAGTTCGACGTCGTCCTCGAGGCTGCTGGTGACAAGAAGATCCAGGTCATCAAGGAGGTCCGCGCGCTGACCTCCCTCGGCCTCAAGGAGGCCAAGGACCTCGTCGACGGCGCCCCGAAGCCTGTCCTCGAGGGCGTGGCCAAGGACAAGGCCGAGGAGGCCAAGACCAAGCTCGAGGAGGCCGGCGCCACGATCGAGCTCAAGTAGCTCGTATCATCGGCACCGCTTCGACGGCCGGGCGCGTCTCGTGCGCCCGGCCGTCGCGCACCCCTCACACATCGGCGATACGAGCGCACCGTTCCACGGAATACCTCTTGACCCTTGCGGGACACATCGGTATTCTGACATTTTGCCGCTCGTGTACGCTGCTTCGACGTCCTAAGGAGGAATCGCCTGGTGCGCCGCGAC
>JBLNAW010000333.1:0-3779 GCA_050259555.1 Solirubrobacterales bacterium | reverse complement strand
CCGGCGGACGTGAGCTCGGCCTCGATGAAGTCGGCCGCCGCGTTGTCGGCGGTCGTCCCGGCCCATCGGAAGCCCCAGTCCGCGTTCGTGCCGAGTCCGAGGAGGTACTGCTCGGCGTCCTGCGGATACCCCTGCGCGGTCAGCTGGTCCATCGCCTGCTCGAACGTGAGCGGCGCTCCCTGCGCCCCCGTTTGAACGAGCAGGACGACGACCAAGAGCGCCGTCATCGCGGACAACACCCGTCTCATAGATGCCCCCTCTCCCAGCACGAGCCGCGGGCGCGACTCCCGACAAGCGTTCACGGGGTCGAGGGCGAAGGACAGGGAAACTGGTCCTCCGCCAGAGAGGACCAGCCGCGAGCTCCGCTCGCGCGCACCATGGCAGACTGCATCCCGGGATCGCTCGGAGGTTCCGGTCATCCGTGGAAGGAGATGAGGGGTTCGTGACGATCGAGGCGTGCCACGACGCAACCGACATCCGTGCCGCCGACCTCATGGTCGTGTTGGTGCCGCAGGGCGACGAGGTGGGCTCGGATGCCGCTCGCCGTGCGTTCGCGGCCGCCGGGATGGCGGGCAAGGTCGGCGAGACGCTGCTCGTCGCATCGGCCGAGGGGTCGCCCGAGATGCTGGTCGGCGTCGGACCACGTGAGGAGCTCGAGCCCGGGGTCGTCCGGCGCGCGCTCGGCCGGGCTGCGCCTTCGCTCCGCGGGTACGCGACGGTCGGTGTGCCGTCGATCGGCGGTCTCGGCGACGGCCGGTTCCTGACCGCGGCCGCCGAGGGCGTGCTGCTCGGCGCTCACCGCTTCGAACGTTTCCGCACGGTGACGGACGGGCGTCCCCTCGGCCGCGTCTTGCTCGAGGCCCCACTGGACCTCGAGGCCGGCGCTGCCGACGAGGCCGTCCGGTTGGGGATCGTGTCCGCCGAGGCAGGCATCGAGGCGCGAGATCTGGTGAACACGCCCGCGAACCACTGTACGCCCGAGCACCTCGCGGCCCACGCGGAAGCGCTCGCCGAGGGCTCGGCCATCGAGGTCGAGGTCTGGCGCGAGGACGAGCTCGAACGCGAGCGGTGCGGCGGCATCCTGAGCGTTGGGCGCGGGAGCGCGAACCCTCCCCGGCTGATCCTGCTGACGTATCGGGGGGGTGGCGACGAGCCGCCGCTCGCGCTCGCCGGGAAGGGGATCACGTACGACGCCGGCGGGACGTCCCTGAAGCTCGGCGACGCGCTCGAGTATATGAAGTTCGACATGTCCGGTGGTGCGGCGGTCCTGGCGGCCATGCACGCGATCGCGGGCCTCGGGCTGGCGGTCAACGTCGTCGGGGCGATCGCGACCGCCGACAACGTGAGCGGCCCCACCGCCACGAAGCCCGGCGACGTCATCACGTTCCGGAGCGGTCGGACCTGCGAGATCGTGAACACCGACTACGAGGGCAGGGTCGTGCTCGCCGACGCGCTCGACGTGCTCCGCGAGCGCTCCCCGTCCGCGATCGTCGTGGCCGCCACGCTGTGGGGCGGGGGAGAGGTGCTCGGCGAGCAGATCAGCCCGCTGTTCGGCAACGACGACGCGCTGGTCCAGGAGGTCCTTCGGGCGGCCGAGGACGCCGGCGAGCCGGCGTGGCGCCTGCCGCTCTGGCCGCCATACCGGCGCGAGCTCGACTCGCCGGTGGCGGACCTCAAGAACAAGCCCTCCGACAGGGGCGCCGTCATCACGGCGGCGATGTTCCTGGGGGAGTTCACGGGCGACGTGCCGTGGGCCTACCTGGACATCGGCGACACGGCCTGGGCGAGCGAGCGGTGGGACCTCGGCGAGGCCGGCGCCACCGGTGTGCCCGCGCGGACCTTGCTCCGACTCGCACGCGCGCGAGCCTGACCCACGGGTACGTATCTGGTGCTCTGCCCGGCAGAACGGGCAGCTGGGATGGGACGTATGGCCCTGGGTTCGCCGACGCTGCCGCGCGATGGTGCCCTATCGGCGGACAGGACCGATCGGCGGGAAAGGGCTCGTCGTCTGGTCTGAGGAGGGTGGCACGATGAAGTGGCGACGGATGTTCGCAGCGGTCTTGGCCATGTCCCTGCTGAGCCTCGTGGCGTGCTCGGGCGATGAGGGAGGGGGCGGCGGTGCCAGCGTGTCGGGATCGGCAGGAGGGGAGCCGGTCACGCTCGACTTCTGGGTCTTCGAGGAAGGCCTGTTCGGCTACCTCGATGCGCTCGAGCAAGGTTTCGAGTCCAAGTACCCGAACGTCGACCTCCAGGTCACCACGTATCCCGAGGACAACTACGGGGTCAAGCTCGACACGGCGATCGCGGCCGGCAAGGCGCCCGATCTGGTCGTGGTCTTCGGTCCGGACCAGATGCGCGCAGGGTTGCTGCTGCCGCTGGATGACATGGTGGCCGAGAAGGGCATCGACCTGTCGAACTACGTGCCCTCGATCGTGAACGCGGGAGACGAGTTCAGTTGCGTGTACGGGGACCACCTGTACTGCTTGGGCTCGTACGCGGGCTCGGTGCAGCTCCTCTACAACAAGGACATGTTCGCCGCGGCGGGGCTCACACCTCCGCCGACGTACCCCCCGATGACGCCCGAGCAGTTCGTCGAATACGCCTGCAGGCTCACCAACAAGGCGGATGGGGTCTGGGGAGCCGCGGCGTCGGATCCGCTCGCGTACCTCCCATGGGAGATGTTCTTCAGCCCCGACGGCAAGACGGCCGAAGGCTACGTCAACAGCCCTGAGGTGGTTCATCAGTTCGACGTCCTCGCCAGCGGCTACGAGCGAGGTTGCATACCGGCCTCGAACATCCTGGATCCCTGGCAGCAGGGCAGGGACTACTTCGCCAAGGGCCAGCTCGGGATGGTCATCACCGACTTCCAAGACCTCACCAAGATCGAGGAGGCCGGCGTCAACTACGGCTCGACATCCTCGCCGACGCCGACCGGCTACGAGCCGTACTTCTTCGTGTGGACCGACAGCGTCGGGGTGATGGCCAGCTCCGACCACCCCAACGAAGCGATGGACTTCGTCGGCTACCTGACCACGGAAGGCCAGCAGCTCCGCTTCGAGATCAACAACGACATCCCGCTCGACCTGTCGATCGCCAAGGACCTGAACTGGGCAGCGGGCATCCCCGGTCGTGAGGAGGGGCTCGAGGTGCTCAGCCACGCCCGGTCCGCCGTGTTCGTCCCCAACCGCTGGGACGTGATCGGGCCGTACTACGACGCCTGGGGGTACGTCCTGGCGGGCGAGAAGACCTCGCAGCAGGCGCTCGACGACGCTGCACCCGCGATCCAGGAGAACCTGGACAAGGCCTGGGAAGTCTGGAACTCGCAGGCCTAGGTCCTCGACTCGAGTGCTCCAGCTCCCCGCCTCGGCGGGTGTCGGAAGGCGCCCGCGTTGCGACGGAGACGCGAGGACGGGAGCCGCAGGATCTGCCGCGCGTTCTGAGAGCCGACAGACGGGTCACCCGTCGCGCCGTGCGCGCTGGGGTCGTCTCGCGCCAGACCAAGAGGGGTCAAAGGGGGGTCGAACGACCCTGCCAGTGTCAACGCCCCGCGGCCATCCTCAGGCGGGTACTGGGGCTCTGGCCGATCCAGTGGTGGACCTGCGCGCGCTGGCCAAGGATCGGGCGGGGAGGGAACCAGTGGAGCTCTCGATCATCGGTGCCGGCAACCTCGGGCGTGCGATCGCAACGTCTGCCACGCGAGTCGGCCACGACGTGACGATCACAGCTTCCAACGCGGCCAACGCCGAGACCACCGCCCGGCAACTGGGTGTGCATTGGGC
>JBLNAW010000332.1:0-8739 GCA_050259555.1 Solirubrobacterales bacterium | reverse complement strand
GTGCGGAAGCCGTCGAAGAAGTGCAGGAAGGGCACGCGAGCCTCGAGCGTCGACGCGTGGGCGACGAGCGCGAGATCCTGCGCCGCCTGGACGTCGGATGAGCTCAGCATCGCCCACCCGGTGGTCCGGGCGGCCATCACGTCGCTGTGGTCGCCGAAGATCGACAAGGCGTGGGTCGCGAGCGCGCGCGCGGCGACGTGGATCACCGTCGGCGTGAGCTCGCCGCCGATCTTGAACATGTTGGGCAGCATCAGGAGGAGGCCCTGGGACGCGGTGAACGTCGTACAGAGCGAGCCCGCCTGCAGGGCGCCGTGCAGGGCACCGGCCGCCCCGCCCTCGCTCTGCATCTCGACCACGTCGGGGACGGCGCCCCACAGGTTCGTCTTGCCGGCGGCGGACCAGGCGTCGGCGAACTCGCCCATGGCGGTCGACGGCGTGATCGGGTAGATCGCGATGACCTCGGACACCTTGTGCGCGATCCTCGCCGCTGCTTCGTTCCCATCGACGGTCATCTGCGTGCCGTGCTTGGTCATCTCGCGCTCCCGTGTCTCGGCATGACGATGGAGGCGGGGTGTTGGCCCCGCCCCCATCTTGTGGCGCCCTCCGGTGAGGAGAGTGAGTCCGGTGGCCCCGTCCGGTCGTGCCCTTGGGCCTTACTTCAGGACCGGGAACCGCTTGACGAGGGCGAGGCGCTCCCAGCGCTCCTGGAGCCCCAGGGTGCGTCCGGCGCCGATCGCCGCGAGTCCCGCGAGCACGAAGATGTAGACGATGTGCTCGTCCACGACCGGGTTGAACTCGGGCTTGATCGCGGTGGCGAGGTAGAACAGGCCCATCCAACTCGCGCCGCCGATCGCGGCCACGCGCGTCGCGACGCCGAGCATCAGCGCGGCGCCGATCAGCAGCATCGACAGCATGTACGCCCAGTCGACCCAGGCGGCGCCGGCGAGGCCCTGGAAGAAGCCCGCCAGCGGGCCCTTGGTCGCGTACGTGAGGACCCCCTCGGTGGGGGAGCCGCCGTTCAGCCAGGCAGCGCCCTTGCCGAAGAAGTCGATCGTGCCGTCCTCGAGACGTCCCGTCCCGAAGCCGAGCGCGAAGGCCTTGTCCACGAAGGCCCACAGGAAGACGAACCCGAGAGAGATCCTCGCGAGGCCGAACGCGTACGCACCCCTGACACGCTCCACGGGCCGCGACGCCTCGACCGCCCCTAGAACCTTGGTCCCCACCATGGGCCTGTCGATCGTTCGGGTGGCCATCGTCACCCTCCTTTCCTCCCGAGACCCCTTCGATCTCGTCGAGACCAGGTTGCAGCTGCAACTCGGGAGCGCCACCGGCCCTGTGGCCCGCACGCCCTAGGGTCGTGGCCCCCGCCCTGCCGGGACCAGCGGCCCATGCCCCATGGGTCCAACGGCCTTGGTCGCGTGGGACCCCACTGAGCGTCCCACGAGGCGTCGCGAGCGATCATCCCTGCAGGTCGGAGGGCCGAGTGCGCGCTTGGGGCGCTCGCTCCCGCGCCGGTCCGGGATCGGGGGGTCCCGCGACCCGGATCGTCATGAAGGCCGGAAGCACCCATCGGCCGGGGCCGAAGGGCCCGGCCTTGCCCCATGCGGGCAGCGCTGGGCCGCGACGCGGGGAGTGGGCGGGTCGCCGGGCTAGGCCTGCGTGCCCGGCGTGGTGGTGTGGCGCGCGAGGTAGGCGGCGGCCTCGGCGCGGCGTGCGACCTCGAGCTTCGACAGGATGCTCGAGACGTAGTTCTTGACCGTCTTCTCGGCGAGGTTGAGCTCCTCGCCGATCTCCTTGTTGGTCTTGCCGTCGGCGACGAGCGAGAGGATGCGCTCCTCCTGCGGGCTGAGACGGGCGAGCTTCTCGTCCTTGAGCAGGTGCTTGCCCTTGCGGAGCCGCTCGAGCACGGCGTTCGTGACGGCTGGATCCAGGAGGCTCTCGCCCTTGCCCACGGTGCGGATGGCGCGCACCAGCTCGCCGCCCTTGACCTGCTTCAGCACGTACCCGGAGGCACCGGCCATGATCGAGGCGAACAACGCCTCGTCGTCGGCGAACGAGGTCAGCATGACGACGGCCGTCTTCGGGTGCTTGGCGCGGATCTCGCGGGTGGCCTCGATCCCGCTGCCGTCGGCCAGGCGCACGTCCATCACGACGACGTCGGGGCGGGTGCGGTCGGCCTCGTCGATCGCCTCGCGCACCGAGCCCGCCTCGGCCGTCACGACGATGTCCTCGGTCGCCTGCAAGAGCGCCTTCACCCCGCTGCGGACGACCTCGTGGTCGTCGACGAGCAGCACGCGGAGCGGAGGTCTGGCCACGGCCCCACATCCTACCGGCCGAACGGCCCCGAGCGCGTCAGCGCGTGATGGTCCGCTCCTGCAGGGCCTCGCCGACGCGGTCGAGGAAGTCCTTCGCGGTCGCCTCGGCCACCCGGTGGAGCAGGGCTCGGTCCAGGGCACGCCCGAGCGGGCCCATCGGCGGGGTGTAGCGCGCGCTGATCGAGAGCTGCGTGCGGTTCGGCCCGAGCGAGGCCACCTCGAGGTCCGCATCCAGCGCGGGGAACAGCCGCTCGGCGCCGGTCGCCTTCCAGGTCATCGGCAGGAGGGTCTTCGTCGGGATCCGGTAGGGCTCGCCGAGCCCGATCTCGACCTGCTTGTCGAGGCGATGCGCGTCGTCCACCGCGAACCCGACCTCGGCGAGCAGCCGCTCACCACGGCTCTCCGCCTCCCGAGCCAGACCGGGGACCCAGACCTCGGGCTGGGCGAGCAGTTCCCTCTCGACGGCGGCGAACGGAAGCGGGATGTCCAGGAAGTAGCGGATGAACATGTCGGGGAAGGATGCGGGCCGCGCTCGATCGGAGCGGAGGGGCGAACGACCCGGTGACGCTGGGACCCCCGGCTCGCCACCCCCGCCGCGTGCCCGGCGGAGACTTCGGGCGATGACCGCGGGCCGCGGCACCGTCTTGGTGGTCGAGGCCGACGCCGCCGAGCGGGAGCGGTACGGCTCCTGGCTCGAGGGCTCGGGCTTCGACGTGCTCATGTGTCCCGGCCCCACCGAGCCCGACTACACGTGCGTCGGCGCGCGCGACGGCGTCTGCCCGCTCGCCGAGGAAGCGAGCGTGGTCGTCCTCGACATGAGCACCGAGAGCGAGGCGGTGATGATGGGCACGGCGTCCGAGGAGATCCTCGCCTTGTACCTCCTCACCGGCTCCCGTGTGGTCGTCCTCGGTTCGCATCCGGGGGAGGAGGTCGAGCACCAGCTGATCCGCCTTCACCGCCATCCCGAGTGCGGTGAGCTGGTCGGGGCGATCGTCACCCTCGTCGACGACTCCGGGCCGGAGGGTCTCCTCGGGTCCGGTCGTTCGACCCTGCGGTAGCATCTGCAACCGCTGAGGCGCCGACGTCCGGCCGCCCGCGACCCAACGGAAGGAGATCTTCAGATGCAACACGCCCGTTCCCGGGGTGGGCTCGTGGCCGCCCTGACCCTCGTGCTCGTCACCGCGGCGTGTACCGGCGACGGCGGAGCAGAGAGCGGCGGCTCCCCGGAGGCCGCCGGTTCCGCGAGCCTGTCCGTCTCGCTCACCGACTTCGCCCTGAACCCCGACCAGCTCACGGCCCCGAGCGGCCGGGAGCTCGTGTTCGAGGTCTCGAACGACGGCCAGTCCGTTCACACCTTCGCCGTCGACACCGGCAACGGCGTCAAGGTCACGCCCGAGATCGCATCGGGCTCGAGCGCCACGCTCACGGTGCCCGCGCTCGCCGACGGCGACTACAAGATCTCGTGCACGGTGCCGGGCCACGAGGATCTCGGGATGGTGGGCACGCTCACGGTCTCGGCGGACGCCGGGTCGGTGGCCGCGGGCGCAACCGGCGCGACGGGTGCCTCCGGCGCGATGGGTGGCATGGACGGGATGAGCGTCCAGGACATGCTCGACGGCCACCGCACCAGCACCGAGGCCTTCCCCGCCGAGACCCAGGGCCTGGGCGGCCAGCCGCTCGAGCCGAAGATCGTGAACGGGTGGAAGGTCTTCGAGCTCACGGCGCAGGAGATGCGATGGGAGACCAGCCCGGGCGTCTTCGTGGACGCGATGGGCTTCAACGGGACCGTGCCCGGGCCCGAGCTGCGGGTGAGCCCCGGCGACAAGGTCCGGATCATCGTCCGCAACGAGATGTCCCAGCCGACGACGATGCACCTCCACGGCGTGACGGTTCCGAACGAGATGGACGGGGTGCCGTACATCACGCAGGACCCGATCATGCCAGGAGGCTTCTTCACCTACGAGTTCCGGGTGGTCGATCCGCCGGGCATGTACGTCTACCACTCGCACTTCAACTCGACCGAGCAGGTCGGCAAGGGTCTCTACGGCGCCCTCTACGTCGAGCCGAGGGGCGGCTTCTCGGACGTCTACGGCGAGAGGATCGACGTCGAGTCGACGCTGTTCCTCGGCGACGGCCCGACCGGGTACGTGCTGAACGGGAAGGGCTTCCCGGCGACGCAGCCGATCGTCGCGAAGCTCGGCGATACCGTCCTCATCCACCTCGCGAACGACGGTGCGCTCATCCACCCGATGCACCTCCACGGCTTCCACTTCGAGGTCGTCGCGGCGGACGGGTTCGTGCTCGAGCAGCCCTACATGGCCGATACGCTGATGATCGCCCCGGGACAACGGTTCGACATCCTCGTGAAGGCGGACAACCCGGGCGTGTGGGCCTTCCACTGCCACATCCTTCCGCACGTGGAAGGACCGGGAGGCATGTTCGGGATGGTCACGGCCCTGATCGTCCAGTAGGGACGGCGCGTTAGACCGAGATCCCCTCGAGGGGGATCACGAGGCGAACCGTCGTGCCTTGCGTGGGAGCGCTCTCGATCGAGGCCTTGCCCCCGAGGTCGACGGCACGCTGCTCGAGGTTCGTGAGGCCGTCGCCGCGGCGTGTGTTCGCCGGATCGAAGCCCCGGCCGTCGTCGTCGACCTCGAGCACGGCCGCTCCGTCCTCGCGGTGCAGGCTCACGCGGCAGGTGGTGGCGCCGGCGTGACGGCCGATGTTCGACAGCGCCTCGCGGGTCGCCTGCACGACGTCACCCGCCGATGAGGCGAGCTCGGCCGCGACCGTCTCGTCGATCTCGACGACGGTGACGACGCCCGAGCGCGCCTCGAACTCCTGGGCGGTCTGCCGCAGCGCCTGGTCGAGCTGACGGTCGGCGAGGATCCCGGGCCGCAACCCGAAGATGTAGTTGCGGAGGTCGCGGATCACGCGATCGAGCTCGGCGACCGCGCCCTCCACGCGCTCGGTCTGCTCGGCGTCCTTGCTGACGAGGGCGGTCCCCTGGAGACCCATGCCGACGGCGAACAACGACTGGATCACGCCGTCGTGGAGCTCCTTCGCGATGCGCTCGCGATCCTCCATGATCGCCACCCGCTGGGCCTCGCGTTGCGCGCGCGCGTACTCGAACGCGATCGCGGCCTGGTCGGCGAACCGTTGGAGGAGCTCGACGTCCTCCTGTGTGAACGGGCGGGCACCGCGGATCCTGGCCGCGTTCAGCGTGCCGATCGCTCGGCCGCGTTCGGCGAGGGGGACGAGGATCATCGGACCCATGTCGCCGATCTTCACCACGGGCTGGTACGCGCGGGCGTCTCGGGCGGCGTCCGGCACCAAGATCGCCCGCCCCGCGCGGATCACCTCGCCCGAGATCGAGCCCTTCGGCGGGAACGTCGCGCCCCGCAGCTCCTCCGCGTGCGCGCCCTCGGCCACCTGGAGGATGAGGCGACCGACGGGGTCGACCGCGGCCACCGTCGACAGGTCGGCCTCGACGAGCTCCATCGCGCGGCGCGCCACGAGCCCGAGGGTCTCGTCCGAGCCGGCGCCGGACAGGATCGAGATCGCGATCTCACGGAAGGCATCGAGCATGCGCTCGTCCCGGCGGGACTCGGCATACAGGTGCGCGTTCTCGATGGCCACGCCCGCCTGCGCCGCGAGGATCCGCAGGGTCTCCTCGTCCTCCTCGGTGAACCCCCCGCTCTTCTCCGCCATGTAGACGTCGCCGAAGACGGTCCCTCGGACCGTGATCGGGGTCCCGAGGAAGGAGGTCATCGGCGGGTGGTGCGGAGGGAATCCGACCGAGCGAGGGTGCGACCGGATGTCGTCGAGCCGGATCGACTGGCCCTCCTCGATCAGGACCCCGAGGACCCCCCGGCCGATGGGCGGATCGCCGATCGCGGCCCGCGTCTCCTCGTCGATGCCGGTGGTCACGAACTCGGAGAGCCGTCCGTCCGGGCCGATGACGCCGACCGCGCCGAACCGTGCCCCAGTGATCTCGACACCCAGCTTGATGATGCGCTGGAGCACCGCCCCGAGCGAAAGCTCCGAGGACAGCGCGAGGCCGGATTCGATGAGCCGAGGATCCACGATGAGACGAGCGTACAGGCTCGACACAGGTCCCGGCCCGGTTGCGCATCGGGTCACCGACCGAGGGTCGGTGGTGCTCCGGACGGGTGTCGACCGGCCCGACGAGCACGGGCCCGGGTACCGACCGGCATGGGCCGGTCGGCCGTTGGGCATCGGCGTGAGCGAGCTTACGGTGGGCGCGTGGATGAAGGTCGCTCGACACCGCCGGCGAAGCGGACCGTGACCGACGTGATGACCCGCACGGTCGTGGTCGTGCACGTCGCGGCCCCGTTCAAGGACGTGGTGCGGCGCATGCAGGAGTACCGGGTGGGGGCCCTGCCGGTCGTGGACGAGGACGAACGACTGGTCGGACTCGTTTCGGAAGGCGACCTCATCCTGAAGGAAGACCCAGAGCTCGAGGAGACCGCCCATCTCTTCGAGGGCCGGCAGCGGCGGCACGACCGTGAGAAGGCGGCAGGTCTCGTCGCGAGCGAGCTCATGACCGCCCCGGTGGTCACCGTGAGTCTCGACGCGTCGCTCGGTGAGGCCGCCCGTCTCATGCATCGCAATGGCGTGAGGCGTCTTCCGGTCGTCGATGCCGCCGGACGGGTCCACGGGATCTTGTCGCGGTCGGACCTCCTCAAGGTCTTCCTCCGCGACGACACGGACATCGAGCACGAGGTCCGCGAGGACGTCGTGCGCCGGACGCTCTGGATCGACCCGGACACGGTCACCGTCTCGGTCCGCGACGGCGTGGTCCGGCTCGAGGGCCAGCTGGAGCGGCGGAGCCTGATCCCCGTGCTCGAGCGGCTGGTCAACGCCGTCGAGGGCGTCGTCGGGGTCGAGGAGCACCTGTCCTACTTCGTGGACGACACGGCCTCGGTCCCGGAGATCCCGTTGCCGTGGACCGCCGTGGGTCGGCGCTAGGCGTCCGGTCTCCGCGGTAGGCTTCGCGCCATGGGGGAGCCGGTGTTCCATCGCATCCTGGTCGGCACCGACGGCTCGCCGCGCGCGGAGGAGGCGGCTCGGCAGGCCGTCGTCCTGGCGGCGGCGCTCGGAGCCACGCTCGATTTCGTCTACGTCGTGGACAGCGGACACCCGCATCCGACCGACGTCGAGGCCGAGGGAGAGGCGGCGCTCGCCCGGGTCGCCCGCCTGGCGGCCGACGCCGGGGTCCAGGCTCCCACCCGGCTCGTGGCCGGGGAGCCGAGCGCCGTGTTGGTCGCGGAGGCCCTCGAGCACGAGGTCGATCTCCTGTGCGTGGGGCCCGATGCGGGCATCCTCGGCGGCGCGATCCGGATCGGCCAGGTCGCCGCGCACGTGGTCCGCGAGGCGTCGTGCTCGGTCCTGCTCGCGCGCGAGGCGGGTCCGGCGTTCCCGCGGCAGATCGCGTGCGGCGTCGACGGCTCGGAGAGCTCGGTCGCGACGGCCGCCCTCGCGGCGCAGCTCGCCGGCGCGACGGGCGCCGAGCTCCGGCTGCTCCACGTGATCCCGATCTTCCGGGGCGACAACGCCGAGTGGAGCCTCGACCCCGAGGAGCCGAGCCCGCCCGAGCTCGAGCCCTCGGTGCACGCGGCGGTGGCGAGCGGCGTGGTCCCCATCCGCGAGATGGCGATGGGCCGTCCCGAGTCCGCGATCGTCGCGGCGGCATCGCGCGACGGCACCGACCTCGTCGTCGTCGGACATCGCGGGGTCTCCGGGGTCACGCGGGTGCTCCTCGGCAGCGTCAGCGAGCACGTGATGACGCATGCACCGTGCTCGGTCGTCATCGCTCGGCCGCGCCGCGCGTGAGCGCCTAGCCGCGCGAGAACAGCGGCTGGGGCGGCGGCACGTCGCTGCGCAGGCGGACCCGCGCATCCACCACGAGCGCGCCGCTCGGCAGGACCATCACCGGGTTGCAGTCCATCTCTGCGATCTCGGGGTGGGCTTCGACGAGCTCTCCGACGCGCAGGATCGCCTCCTCGAGCGCCGGGACGTCCGCCTTCGGCGCGCCCCGGAAGCCGTCGAGGAGCGGGTACGTCTTCAGCGAGCGGACCATCTCGGTCGCGTCGAGGTCGGTGAGCGGCGTCACGCGGACCGCGACGTCGCGCATGAGCTCGACCGCCGTGCCGCCGGCGCTGCAGGCGACGACCGGCCCGAACACCGGGTCGTGGGCGACACCGACGAGCATCTCGACGCCGCCGTCCACCATCTCCTGCACGAGGTAGCCCTGGGGCGTGATGCCGGCCTGCCCGAGGCGCTCGGCCATCTCCCGGGCGGCGGCGGCGACCTGCCTCGAGCCGGAGAGCCCGAGCGCGACCGCGCCGATGTCGGTCTTGTGCACGATCTCGGGTCCGAACGCCTTCAGCGCGACGGGGCG
>JBLNAW010000331.1:0-4120 GCA_050259555.1 Solirubrobacterales bacterium | reverse complement strand
CCGGCGATCCCGGCGCCGATCACGAGCACGTCGGTGTGGACGTTGCGGACCTCGACACGCCGGGGGGCACGGTCGGTCGGCAGCGTGCCGACGCCGGTCGCGCGGCGGATGACCTTCTCGGCGGTCTCCCACGCGAAGCGCGGGCGGATGAACGTCTTCGAGTAGAACCCGACCGGCATGAGCGGGCCCGCGAGCTCGGTCACGGCGAGCGCGTCGGTCTCGACCGAGGGCCACCCCGTCTCGCGCTCGACGCGCATGCCGTCGCGCGCCTCGGTCACGCAGGCACGGGTGCCGGGCTCGCCGTCGACCGTGCACACGCAGTTCGGGCAGTCGCCGGTGAGGCAGTACAGGCCGCGGCGACGGTGGTGCTTCAGCGAGCGATTGAAGGTCCGGACGCCGGCGCGGAACAACGCGGAGGCGACCGTGTCCCCCTCCTCGAGCGGGACGTGCCGTCCCTCGAACTCAAGCATCGACGATCACGTTCCGGTCGGTGTCGCGCGTGAGCGTGAGCCAGCGGCGGCAGCCGTAGACGTGGAACCAGCGCTCGGGCTGCGGTCCGGGGGCGTTCTCGCGAAGGTAGACGCGGCGGAAGTCGGCGCCGGGGTCGGGGGAGTCGAGGTCGCGAAGCTCGCCGCCGAACGTGAACTCGGTGTACTCGCGGGGCCCGCAGTGCGGGCAGGGGATCATCAGGCCCACGCCGTCCCTCCTGAGTCTCGGCGCCACCGTATCGCCGCGCGAGGAGGGTCACCACCGGCGGCGGTGACCCTCGGTCGCGCGAGCGGATCGGGCGTCGGGCTGCGGGCTCGGCGTGGCGGATGACCCGCGGTTCAGTGCACGTGCTCGTGACCGGGCGTCGAGGCGAGCGCGTGCCCGAGCTCCTCTGCTTCCTCGGCCGACAGACGGTTCAGGAGCGGCACGTAGACCTCCTCCTCCTTCTGGAAGTGCACGCGCACGAGCGCGTCGAGACCGTCGAGCACACGCTGGGCGTCTCGCCGGGTCCGCTCCGTCGGCTCGGCGTCGGCGAGAGCCGTGAGGTCATCGATCATCGAGGCGACCGCACGATGGTCGAGCGACATCGTGCGCGTGGTGCCGCCGAGCGCTCGGAGGAACCGATCGACGACGGGGTACAGCGCCTCGTCCTCGGCGCCGGCGTGCGGGAGCAGCACGTCGCGGAGGAACCCGATCACGCCCTCGAGCCGTTCGCGCAGGGCAGTGGGCTCGAGCGCCGTCACCTCGTCGGCGAGCGCTGTGAGGTGGTCGAGGTGTGGCAGCAGCTCCTGGTGCTCGGCGTGGATGGCCTCGGCCACCCCGGTGGAGGCGGCGACCGGCTCGGGCCAGGCCTCGCGCTCGATGCCGTGCGTCTCGGGCGTCGGCGGCGGTGAGACGACGTGGAGCGCGATCAGGCGCTCGGTCGTGGCGCGCAGGCCCCGGCGCTCGCCGGCCGGCACGACCGCCAGGTCGCCCGCCCGAACCGACCGAGGCCGGTCGCCGGCGAACACCTCGCCGATCCCGTCGAGCACCGCGACCGCCATGTCGACCTGGGGCGTGTGCACGTCGATCTCCTGACCCGGCTCGAGCGCGATCAGGACCACCTTCATGCGCTCGGACTCGAAGACCACCGTCGGCCGGAAGCCGTCGGCGTCGAAGCTCGCCAGGTCCCTCGCGCTCGCGACCACGGTGTCCATCGTCCCCGCCTCCTCATCTCTCGGTTGTGTTTGTTCCGAGATACGTGGTATTTACCACAGACACCGTGTAAACTTCAACCCGTGCCGACCATCGAGACCGCCGAGGAGCGCGAGCGCCGGGCCCACCGAGCCCTGTCCGGCTCGAGCCGCGTGCAGATCCTCCGGGCGCTCCGAGAGGCCGATCGGCCCCTCGACGCGTTCGACCTCGCCGAGCGCGTGGGCCTGCACCACAACACCGTGCGGTCGCACTTGGAGGTCCTTGGCTCCGGCGGACTGGTGGTCCGAGCCGCCGAGCCGAGCCCTCGACCCGGCCGGCCGAGGATCGTCTACCGGGCGGCCGCGACCCCCGAGAGCCATTACGAGGAGCTCTCCCGGGTGCTCGCCTCGCACGTCGCGAGCGGCGAGGGTCCCGAGCGCGTGATCGAGGCCGGCCGGGCCTGGGGCCGGCGCTCCGCCGAGGGCCGGCCGGTCCCCCGCACCCGCGAGGAGGCGCTCGGGCAGCTCGTAGGGATCCTCGACGAGCTCGGCTTCGCGCCCGACCGCCCGCAGGCGCCGGCGAGCGCGGATGCCGCCGCCGGATCCGCGTCCATCGCGCTCCGCGCGTGCCCGTTCCGCGACGTCGCGGTCGAGCATCCCGAGATCGTCTGCGCCGTGCATCTCGGCCTGCTGCAGGGGGCGCTCGAGGAGCTCGGCGGGCTCGTCGAGGCGACGGGGCTCGACCCGTTCGTCGAGCCCGACCGGTGCGTGGCGCACGTCGCGCCGGCGCCCGAGGGCGCGGTCCGATGATGCCGCCCGTCGCGTTCCTCGCGAACACCGCGACCTCGGTCCGTCGGAGGGAACTCGTCCGTGTGTGACTTCTGCGGGTGCCCCGAGGTCGACCCGTTCTCGTTCCTCACCGACGAGCACGTCACGCTCGCGAGACTCGCGGAGTCCTTCGAGCGGGGAGGCGACCTGGACGACCTCGACACGCTCGCGATCACGTGGGACGACCACCGCGCGCACGAACGGGCCGCCCTTGAGGACCTGGCCGCCGGGCTCGCGATGGGCGAGGAGCTCGAGCTCGTCCGCCCGAGCGACGAGGCCGCGGAGACGCTCCTCGCGCAGGCCCTCCCCGATGCGAAGACCCTCCGGTTCGCCATCGTCGATCACGCGGACCGCTACGAGTTCGAGGTCTTCCCACACCTCGTCCTCGCGGCCGACGATCGCGAGCTCGCCGAGGCGGCCGAGCGCGCCGCGGCCGTGCGAGCATCGGCCGCCCAGGTGGCCTGAGTGCGGCCGCGGACCACCACGCGCGTGTACATGGTCGCCGCCCGGGTGTGGCTGACGCTCGCCGTCCTCTCGCTCCTGCTGCCCGAGACCGATCGCGTCGGGATCTGGCTCCCGCTGCACCTCGCGCTCGCGGGCGGGGTCTCGACGGCGATCTCCGGTGCGATGCAGAACTTCGTGCTCGCGCTCACCGCCTCGCCGGCACCGGCCGAGGGGGTCGCGATCACACAGTTCACGCTCGTCACCGTCGGCGCAGGGACGATCGCGCTCGCGCGGCCGTTCGGGAGCGAGACCGCGCTCGCGATCGGTGGAACGCTGTTCCTGCTCGGCATCGCGCTCCTCGGCGGGGTCGTCGTGCGTGCGTGGCGACGGTCCTTGAACAAGCGGCACGCCCTGCCGGTCGTCATGTACCTATGCGCGATCCTCGCGATGCTCGTCGGCGGGACGTTCGGCGCGCTCGTCGGGAGCGGTGCCGTCGAGGGCGAGACCTGGCTCGCCCTGCGGCAGGCGCACATGAGTGTGAACGTCCTCGGCTGGGTCTCGCTCACGATCGCCGGCACGCTCGTGACGTTCCTGCCGACGGTCCTTCGGATCCGGATGCCGCCGTGGCACGGGTGGACGACGGTCGCGTTCCTCGTCGGCGGGCTCGCAGCGATCGCCACCGGGCTCGCGCTCCGCGTCGGGCCGCTCGCCGGCGCAGGCGGGGTGGCGTACGAGGTGGGGGCGCTCGGCGTCGCGTGGCTCGTCGTGAAGGTGATGCGGACGCCGAGGACGTGGCCGGTGCCCGTCGCGGCGAAGCACCTGCTCTTCGCCGTCGCGTGGTTCGAGATAGGGGCGCTCGCGCTCGCGGTCGCGCTCGTGCGAGGGCTCGATGGGTTCGCGGCGTTCCGCGAGCCGTACCTCGCGATCTTCGCGCTCGGGTGGGCGATCCAGACGCTGCTCGGGGCGTGGCTGTACCTGCTGCCGATGGCTCGACCCGGCCATCCGGACGCGCGCCGCCGCCAGCTGGCGGCGATCGAGCTCGGCGGTGCGGTTCAGCTCCTCGCGCTGAACGCGGGGGTGCTGCTGCTCGCGCTGGCCGGCGCCGGGTGGGTCTCGGGGACGGTGGGGGCGGTGGGCGCCGGGCTCGCGCTCGGCGGGGGCGGTCTCGCCCTGCTGAAGGCGTGGGC
>JBLNAW010000330.1:0-3448 GCA_050259555.1 Solirubrobacterales bacterium | reverse complement strand
TGGTCGAGGCTCGACGCCGAGTGGGAGCTCGCCGCCGCACGGGTCGGCCTGGCCGAGCTCGCGCTCTCGGGCTGCTCGACGACGACCGATCACCACTACGCCTTCCCGGCCGGCGCCGGCGACCTGCTCGGTGCCGAGATCTCGGCGGCGCGCGAGCTCGGGATGCGGTTCCACCCCTGCCGCGGCTCGATGGACCTGGGAGAGTCGGGCGGCGGGCTGCCACCGGACGCGCTCGTCGAGGACACGGACGACGCCCTCGCGCGGACCGAGGAGGCGATCGCCGCCCACCACGATCCCGCGCCCGGCTCGATGCTGCGGATCGCCGTCGCCCCGTGTTCGCCGTTCAGCGTGACCGAGCGGCTCATGCGCGAGAGCGCCGAGCTCGCCCGGCGGCTCGGCGTGCGGATGCACACCCACCTGGCCGAGACCCTGGACGAGGAACGACACTGCCTCGAGCGCTTCGGCCGCCGTCCGCTCGAGCTGATGGACGAGTGGGGGTGGGTGGGCGACGAGGTGTGGTTCGCGCACGGGGTGCACCTGGACGAGAAGGACGTGCGCCGGTGCGCCGAGACCGGTACGGGCGTCGCCTGGTGCCCGAGCTCGAACCTGCGCCTGGGCTCGGGGATCGCGCCGGGGCGGGCGCTGCTCGACGAGGGTGCGCCGACGGGGCTCGGCGTCGACGGGTCGGCCTCGAACGACGCCGGCAACCTGCTGGCCGAGGCGCGGCAGGCGATGCTCGTCTCGCGGGCCGCCGGCGTCGAGCGCGGGCTCTCGGCCCGCGAGGCGCTGCGCGTCGCGACGTGCGGGGGTGCCGAGGTCCTCGGCCGCGACGACGTGGGGTCGCTCGAGCCCGGCATGCGCGCGGACGTCGCGCTGTTCCCGGTGGACGGCCTCGAGACGGCCGGCGCGGACGGCGACCTCCTGGCGGCGCTCGTGCTCGCGCCGCCGCCGAGGGTCCGCCACCTGCTCGTCGAGGGGCGAGCCGTGGTGCGGGACGGCCGGCTCGCGGACGCCGACGAGGACGAGATCGCGCGCGAGGGACATCGCATCGCCCGGCGGATCGCGGAGAGGGCAGCCCGATGAGCACGCGCGTCGGCGAGCGTCTCCGGGGCGGTGTCGGCGAGTCGGTCCGCCGCGTGGACGGCGTGCCGAAGGTGAAGGGCGCGTTCGCGTACGGCAGCGACCTGTGGCACGAGGACATGCTGTGGGGAGCCACGCTCCGGAGCCCGCACCCGCACGCGCGGATCCGCTCGATCGGCATCGCGGCGGCGGTCGCGAGCCCGGGCGTTCAGGCGGTGCTCACCGCCGACGACATCCCCGGCAAGAAGACGTACGGCCTGGAGTTCGCCGACCAGCCGGTGCTCGCGTGGGACCAGGTCCGGTACGCGGGCGAGCCCATCGCGATCGTGGCGGCCGAGACGCCCGAGCTCGCGCGCCGAGCCCTCGAGCGCATCGAGGTCGACTACGAGGTCCTCCCCGCGGTGACCGACATGGAGCGAGCGCTCGACGCCGACGCGCCCAGACTCCACGAGTGGGGCAACGTGCTCCGGCACGTCGTGGTCGAGCACGGGGACCCGCACGCCGAGGCCGACGTCTGGGTGGAGGGCTACTACGAGACCGGGATGCAGGACCAGGCGCCGCTCGGGCCCGAGGCGGGGCTCGCGATCCCGGCCCCCGACGGCGGCGTCGACCTCGTCGTCTCGACCCAGTGGCTGCACGTGGACCGCCAGCAGATCGCGCCCTGCCTGAACCTGCCGCCGGACAAGGTCCGCATCACGCTCGCGGGCGTCGGTGGAGCGTTCGGCTCGCGCGAGGATCTCCACATGCAGATCCACTCGTGCATGCTCGCGCTCCACACCGGACGCCCGGTGAAGATGTCGTACGACCGCCGAGAGTCGTTCCTCGCGCACGTCCACCGGCACCCATCGAGGATCTGGGTGCGGACGGGTGCGACCCGCGAGGGCCGTCTCGTGAACGTCCGCGTCCGACTGCTGATCGACGGCGGCGCGTTCGCGTCGTCCTCGCCCGCCGTGATCGGGAACGCGACGACGTTCGCCGCGGGCCCGTACGAGGTGCCGAACGTGCGCGTCGAGGGCACGGCCGTCTACACGAACAACCCGCCGTGCGGCGCGATGCGGGGGTTCGGCGCGCCGCAGGTCTGCTTCGCGTACGAGGCGCAGATGGATGCGCTCGCGCGCGAGCTGGGTATGGACCCGCTCGAGCTCCGGCTGCGCAACGTCCTCCGACCCGGCTCCGTGCTCCCCACCGGCCAGGTGCTCCGTGGGAGCGCGCCGGTGCGGGAGGTCCTCGAGCGATGCGCTGCCATCCCGATGCCTCCCGAGCCCGAGCCACCGGCGATGCGCGACCCGATCACGTTCCCGGGCGGCGCCGGCAACGTCGGTCGCGGCGAGGGTCTGCGGCGCGGGGTCGGCTACGCGCTCGGGTTCAAGAACATCGCGTACAGCGAGGGGTTCGACGACTTCCACGAGGCGCGCGTCACCGTCTCGATCGGTCCGGACGGTCCGGTCGCCGAGGTCCACAGCGCCGGCGTCGAATGCGGGCAGGGGCTCTCGACCGTCCTCACGCAGGTCGCGCGGACCGAGCTCGGGATCGAGCGCGTGATCCTGCACGCCGCCGACACCTCCGTGGACTCGGCCGGCTCGACCTCGGCCTCGCGCCAGACGTTCATGGGGGGCGGCGCCGTGCAGCTCGCGTGCGCAGGGGTCCGCGAGGAGCTGTTCCGACGCGCGGCGTCGCGGCTGGGGAGCGCCGGAGCGTTCGCCCTCGGCGACGGCCTGGTCCTGCTCGAGGGCGAGCCGGTGCTGGCCGTCGAGGAGCTGCTCGAGGCGCCGATCACGGTCGAGCGCACCTTCCACCATCGCCCGACGACCGGGCTCGACGAGCGCGGGCAGGGCGACGCCCACGTGATGTTCGCGTTCGCGGCCCAGCGCGCCGTGGTCGAGGTGGACGAGGACCTCGGCCTGGTGCGGGTCGTGCAGATCGCCTCGGCGCTCGACGTGGGGAAGGCGATCAACCCCCAAGCGGTCCAGGGGCAGAGCGAGGGCGGGACGGCGCAGGGGATGGGCCTCGCCGTGATGGAGGAGCTCCAGGTCCGCGACGGCGTGATCGCGAACCCGACCTTCACCGACTACCTGATCCCGACGACCCTGGACATGCCGGAGGTTGAGACCGAGATCGTCGAGGACCCGGAGCCCGGTGTCCCGTACGGCGCGAAGGGCGTCGGCGAGGGCGCCACCATCGTGACCACGGCCGCGGTCGTCGCCGCGATCCGCGACGCGACCGGCCGAGCGCTGAACCGCGCGCCCGTCCGCCCCGACGACATCGTCGGGATCCGCGGGCCGGCGACCACGGCTGGCTGGGCACCCTCGCCCGAGGTGCCCGGCAACGAGCCGATGCCGAGGTACTTCGGCCTGGATCTCGGGCAGAG
>JBLNAW010000329.1:0-3587 GCA_050259555.1 Solirubrobacterales bacterium | reverse complement strand
GGAGCCGGCGGATCTCGGTGACGACGAAGGCGACCTCGGCCGCCTGGTCGGGGAGGGCGCGCGCGGTGGGACTCGGGCCGTCGCCACGGGTGGCCCGCAGCTCCTTGCGGAACCCGCCGAGATGTTCACCGAGTGCGTTCGCGACGGTGAGCACCTGAGGGCTCGAGCGGTAGTTCTCCTCCAGGCGGACGACCGTCGCGTCCGGGTAGCGCTCAGGGAACGCGAGGAGGTGTTCGGGCGAGGCGCCGGTGAACGTGTAGATCGTCTGGTGATCGTCGCCGACGACGCAGACCTCGCGTCGGTCGCCGAGCCAACGCTCGAGCAGGGCCTGCTGGAGCGGGTTCACGTCCTGGTACTCGTCGACGGTGAACGAGCGGAAGCGCTCGCGGACCCGCTCGGCCGCGTCCGGGTGCTCGTCGAACATCCGGACCGCGAGACCGAGCATGTCCTCGAAGTCGATGCGTCCGGTCCGCTCCTTGCGACGCTCGTAGCCGTCGTAGATCCGGTGCATGAGTTCGGCGGGGATCGGGGGCTCGTGGCCGGTCCGCTCGATCTCGGCGAGGTATCCGGAGGGCGGAACCATCCGATTCTTCGCCCACTCGATCTCGTTCGCGAGCTCGCCCCGGGGCATGAATCGGTGCGGCGGAGGGAGCGCGTTCGCGAGCGAGGAGATGAGCGGCGCCTTCGAATCGAGGATGTCCGGCACCGGCTCGCCGGTCGCGACCGGCCAGGCGCGCGCGAGCTGCGACAGGCCCGCGGAGTGGAACGTCCGTGCTTCGACGTCCTCGACGCCGAGACGGGCGAGCCGTCCTTTCAGCTCGGTCGCCGCCTTCTCTGTGAACGTGACCGCGAGGATGGCTCCCGGCGGGAACGTCTCGGTCGCGACCTGGAAGGCGATCCGGTGGGTGATCGTCGTGGTCTTGCCGGTCCCGGCTCCCGCGAGGATCGCCACGGGTCCCCGGACCGCCTCGGCCGCCAGCCGTTGCGCGGGGTTCAGCCCCGCGAGGATCTCCTCCGCTCCCCGCATCGCGCGGAGCCTAGCAGTGCGCCCCGACACGCTGGAGGGCAGCGCTACCGGGCCGGGTATCGCAGGGGGAGTCCACGCATGCCGGCATCGGTGACGGCGATCGACCAACCGCCCAGGCTCGAGACGGCGAGCCGCTCGAGCCGGTCGCCCACGAAGGCGACGTTCGCCGGCTGGTTGAGGACCACGCCGTCGGGATCCTCGGCGAGCACCTCGATCGCGCCGTCCGGCGCCACGACGTACAGGCGGTCGGGCCGGTAGCAGCCGACGACCAGTGTCCCGTCCTCGGCGAGCGCGATGCCGTCCGGCTGGGAGCCGACGAGCGAGGCCACGACGCTCGGCGCACCCGCGGAGCCGTCGTCGCGGATCGGGATGCCGACGACCTCGCGCCCGTGCGACTCGACGACGAGCAGTGTGCCGCCGTCGGCGGACAGGCAACAGCCGTTCGGGAACCTCGGCACCTGCTCCGACCAGACGGTCGTGCGTCCATCCGGCCCGATCCGGAACAGGAGCCCGTCGTCGGCTCCCCACTCGCCCGAGTCCGTTACGTAGAGGTTCCCTGCGTCGTCGAACGCGGCGTAGTTCGGCACGCGCATCGGGCGCTCGGCGGTACCGGACGACCAGGTCGAGACCTCACCCGACGGGGAGATCCGCTTGACCGCCGCGTTGCCGAAGTCGCAGGCGTACACGTTGCCGTGGCCGTCGAGGGTGACGCCGTAGATGAAGCCGCCGGTCGTCGCGACCTGCTCGACAGTCCCGCCCACGGCGATCCGGTAGATCTGGCCCGCCTCGCCGCCGGCGTAGACGGCCCCGTCGGGGCCGAGGGCAACTCCCTCGGGGTGGTCGAGGTCCGACGCGAGGGTCTCGAAGGCCTCAAGCATCGCCGGGGAGCGTCGCGTGGAGGCGGCCGATGAGCGAGGCGGCCTCGGGCCCGTCCGCGTCCGGGCCGGCGACGAGCACGCGGACGACGTCGGCGCCGTTCCGCCACGCCGAGAGGGCGATGACCTGCTCCTTCGGACAGCAGCCGCCGGGCAGGTGGACGAAGATCGACATCTCGGCGCCCGGGTCGACGTCGGCCGGCTGCGCCTCCCCGATCACGTCGGCGACGTGGTCGAGCTGCCACTGGAGGTACCGTTCCGCGTCCGGCCCCGAGTCGAAGCGCGCGAGGAGGACCTCGACGCGGCGGAGCGCCGGACCGGTCGGCAGGTACGAGCGTTCGATCGCGGCCTCGAAGTGGGCCGAGCCGAGGAGCGTCGACAGCTCGCCGCGATCGATCGCCTGCGCCGCAAGCGCCTGCGTGTCGAGCTCGGTCAGCGACGTCGCGGACATGCCTTCGAGCCGGGCCGGGAGTGCGGCGGCGGAGATCGGTGCAGGGTCAGCGCCGCACGCGGCGAGTGCGAACGCCACCCCGACCGCGAGGACGCTCGCGCCGAGACCGTGTACCCATGGTGCCTGGATGAGCGTTCACCCTCCTACCGGCGACGGGGCATAATACGCCGACCCTGGTGGGGGGCGCGAAGGAGGAGAGCGTGATGGGGGAGGACCTCCGCAGACCGGACGAGGATCCGTTCGGGCTGCATCTGGACCGACGGCGGTTCCTGGGGGTGTCCGCGGTGCTCGCGGCCTCGGGACTGCTCGCGGCGTGCAAGAAGGTCGAGGACGGCGGCGGCGGCGGGAGCACGGGCGCGACGGGCGTCACGGGCTCGGCCAGGCCGCCGCTCGAGCAGGAGCCGGGCGGGCTCCAGGTGTTCGACTGGGGTGGATACGGCGACGGCGCCTATTACCCGAAGGAAGAGAAGCAGTACCTGTGGAAGCAGTACCTGGACGCGACGGGCGACACGCCCACGTTCATCCTGTTCGAGGACGACGACTCCGGCTACGCGAAGGTGGCCGCAGGCGCCCGGTACGACGTCGTGCACCCGTGCGCCTACCGCTTCGGGGACTGGGTGGACCTCGATGTCCTGCAACCGTGGGATACCTCGCTCCTCCAGAACTTCCCGGACCTGAACCCGACGCTCGAGGCGTACGGGAACATCGACGGCAAGCAGTACTTCATCGTGGCGGATTGGGGGTTCGCGGCCCCGATGTACCGAGCCGACAAGGTCACGCCTCAGGAGGACTCGTGGGGCCTGCTCTGGGACGACCGGTACGGCGGCAAGATCTCGTGGTGGGACAGCCTCAACATGCTCGTGATCGCGGGGTACTACAACGGCGTCGCGGATCCGTGGGCGATGACTGACGACGAGCTCGCCCAGATGCGGGACTTCCTCATCTCGAAGAAGTCGCTCGTGAAGTTCATGTGGGGTCAGTCCTACGACCTGTTCCGTGCCTTCAAGCAAGAGGAGGTCGACATCGGCTACGCGTGGCCCGACGCATGGGCCTATGCGAACGGGGCCGGTCTCGACGTCGTGTACATGCAGCCGAAGGAGGGGCGGACGTCCTGGTACTGCGGCTTCGGCATGTTCGCCGACACGCAGAACTACTACCACGCGCATGCGTACGCGGACTCGTGGACGAGCACGAAGGCGGCCGAGTTCCTGCTGAACTACTACGCGTACGGTCA
>JBLNAW010000328.1:0-3807 GCA_050259555.1 Solirubrobacterales bacterium | reverse complement strand
ACGGCAGGGGTCGAGGAGAACCTGCGGTTCTGCAAGGGCGGCTTCCCGCTCGCCCTCGGGATGGTCGGGGCACACGCCTCGTTCACGCTGTCCGAGGAGACCCTCGAGGAGTGCGTCGAGGTCGCCCGCGACGCCGATGCCGGCATCCACATCCACGTCGCCGAGGACGCCGCCGACGAGCGGGATGCCGAGGTGCGCTTCGGCATACGGGTCGTCGAGCGTCTGGCCGAGGCCGGGGCGCTCGGGCCGCGGTCGCTGCTCGCGCACGCGGTCCACGTGGACGAGCACGAGATCGCGCTGATCGGGCAGACCGGTGCTTGGGTCGCGCACAACGCCCGCTCGAACATGAACAACCGCGTCGGCCGGTCACCCGTCGGCGCGCTCGGCCCGAACGTCGCGCTGGGCACCGACGGGATCGACGGCGACCTGTTCGCCGAGTCCCGCACGGCGTTCTGGCGGGCGCGCGAGGTGGACCCTTCGGTCGGACCGACGTGGATCCTCGAGCGGATGGCGGCCTCGGCGCGCTTCGCGGCTGCCGTGTACGAGGAGCCGCTGCTCGGCCGGATCCAGCCGGGAGCTCCCGCCGACCTCGTGGTCCTCGCCTACGACCCGCCGACGCCGGTGACCGCCGAGAACCTCGCCGGGCACTGGGCGTTCGGGCTCGATGCGCGGCACGTCCGCGACGTGGTGGTAGACGGCGAGGTCGTCGTGCGCGAGCGGCGGCTCGAGAGGGCCGACGAGGCCGAGGTCCGCGCGCGCTGCCGGGACGCCGCCGAGGCGCTCTGGCGCCGGATGGACGCCCTCGAGGCGCACCCGTTCGAGCCGGAGGGGGGTCGCTGATGCCGGTCACGTCCGAGGGTCGGGTCGCCCTCTACCTGCAGGACAAGCACCCGATCCGCGACGGCATGGACTACGTCCGCCATGCGGAGGAGGCCGGGTTCGAGGCCGTCTGGCAGGCCGAGAGCCGGCTCGTGCGCGAGGCGACGGTGCCGATGTCCGCCTTCGCCGCCGTGACCGAGCGCATCAAGGTCGGCTCGGGCGTCGTGAACTGTTGGACGCGCAACGTCGGGCTCATGGCCGCGACGTTCGTGACGCTCGACGACCTCGCGCCGGGGCGCGTGATGCTCGGCATCGGCGCCTGGTGGGAGCCGCTCGCCACCAAGGTCGGCGTGAAGCGCGAGCGCCCACTGACCGCGATGCGCGAGTACCTCGAGGTCGTCCGCCGGCTCGTCGCGATGGAGAACGTGACGTTCCACGGCGAGTACGTGGACGTCGAGGACATCCAGATCGACATCGTGCACGGCGACCGCTCGCCGCGCCACGTGCCGATCTACCTCGGCGCGACGGGGATGCAGATGATGGAGCTCGCCGGCGAGATCGCCGACGGCGCGCTCCTGAACTACCTGGTCGGACCGCGCTACAACGCGACCGCGCTCGAGCACCTCGCCGCCGGGGCCACGAGGTCCGGGCGCACCCTCGAGGACATCGACCGCCCGCAGCTCGTGGTGTGCTCGCTCGATGAGGACCGCGACCTCGCGCTCGACCGCGCACGCGAGCTCGTGACGCAGTACCTCGGGCAGCAGCCGCACATCATGAAGGCGAGCGGTGTCGATCAGGCGTTGCTCGACGAGATCGGGCAGGTCCTCACGTGGCCGGCGTCCGAGAAGGAGATCCGGCGCGCGATGGCGCTCGTACCCGACGAGGTCGTGCAGATGATCACGGCCTCGGGCACCCCCGACGAGTGCCGGGCGAAGGTTCGCGAGTACATCGAGGCCGGCTGCACCTGCCCGGTGCTCTACCCGCTCGGCGACGACGTGCACGCGATGATCGACGCGTTCGCGGGCGGCCGCTTCTGATGGAGGTCCTCCTTCCCTCGACGCTCACCGAAGCGCTCGAGATGAAGGCCGAGCATCCCGAGGCCGTGCCGATCGCCGGTGGCACCGACGTGATGGTTCTCGTGAACGCCGACCTCCTCCGGCCCGAGACCTTCCTCGACGTCAGCCGGCTGCCCGAGCTCGGAACTTGGCGGCGCGAGGACGACGAGCTGTTCGCCGGCGCCGGTGTGACGTACGCGAGGATCCTCCGCGAGCTGCCCGAGATGCGCGCGCTCGCGCAGGCCTCGCGCGCCGTCGGCTCGCCGCAGATCCGGAACCGTGGGACGCTCGGCGGGAACGTCGGCACGGCGTCGCCGGCCGGCGACTCGCTCCCGGTGCTCGCGGTTCACGACGCTCAGGTCGTGCTCGCATCGGCTGTGCGCGAGCGCTCGGTCCCGTGGGGCGAGTTCCTGCTCGGCGTGAAGCGCACGGCGCTCGAGCCGGACGAGCTGATCCTCGGCGCGCGGTGGCGGGTCCTGCCGGGCCCGCAGTCGTTCGCGAAGGTCGGGACGCGCAACGCGATGGTGATCTCGGTCGCGAGCCTGTGCTTCGCGCTCGACCCGTCGACGCGGACGGTCCGTGTGGCGATGGGCTCGGTCGCGCCGACCGTGATCCGTGCCCCGGAGGCCGAGGGCTTCCTCGCGGACGCGCTCGAGCGCGCCAGCGCGTGGGACGATCCCTCGGCGCCGATCGCGGCCGCCGACGCCGAGACCTTCGCGGAGCGCGTGGCCGCGGCCGCCCGCCCGATCGACGACGTCCGAGGGACGGCCGCCTACCGCCGGCACGCGGTGCACGTGCTCGCCCGGCGCGCGCTCGCGCGGGCGACCGACGAGATGGCCGAGGAGGCGCTCGCGTCGTGAGCGGTCCGCCGTGCTGATCCGCGTCCGTGTGAACGGCGAGTGGCGCGAGGCCGACGTGTGGCCCGGCTCGAGCCTCCTCCACCTGCTGCGCGAGGAGCTCGGGCTGCCGGGCTCGAAGAACGCGTGCGAGGAGGGGGAGTGCGGGTCGTGCTCCGTCTGGCTGGCCGATGAGCTCGTGTGCTCGTGCCTCGTGCTCGCGGCGCAGGCGCACCAGCGCGAGGTCCGCACGGTCGAGGGGCTCGCGCGCGACGACGCGCTGCATCCGGTGCAGGAGGCGTTCCTCGAGGCCGGCGCGGTCCAGTGCGGCTTCTGCACGCCGGGGTTGATCGTCGCGGTCGCCGACCTCCTCGAGCACGACCGGGCACCCGACGAGCTCACCGTCCGGGAGGCGCTCTCGGGCAACCTGTGCCGGTGCACCGGTTACGCGAAGATCTTCGACGCGGTGAGCCTTGCGGCGCAGCGGAAGCGGGAGGGCGCCTGGTGAGCCGGCTGCTCGTGGAGACATGCGAGGTCGTCGCGACGATGGACGACGCCGGCACCGAGATCTCCGGCGGCTCCATCCTCGTGGAGGACGGCGTCGTCGCATGGGTGGGCTCGGGCGAGCCTCCCGGCGGCGTCGACGAGCGCATCGACGGGCGCGGGTGCGTCGCGGTCCCCGGGCTCGTGAACACCCACCACCATCTGTTCCAGGCGATGACGAGGGCCATGGCCGAGGACCAGGGGCTGTTCGGGTGGCTCGTCGCGCTCTACCCGGTGTGGTCGAGGCTCGACGCCGAGTGGGAGCTCGCCGCCGCACGGGTCGGCCTGGCCGAGCTCGCGCTCTCGGGCTGCTCGACGACGACCGATCACCACTACGCGTTCCCGGCCGGCGCCGGCGACCTGCTCGGTGCCGAGATCTCGGCGGCCCGCGAGCTCGGGATCCGGTTCCATCCCTGCCGCGGCTCGATGGACCTGGGCGAGTCGGGCGGCGGGCTGCCGCCGGACGCGCTCGTCGAGGACACGGACGACGCCCTCGCGCGGACCGAGGAGGCGATCGCCGCCCACCACGATCCTGCGCCGGGCTCGATGCTGCG
>JBLNAW010000327.1:0-4848 GCA_050259555.1 Solirubrobacterales bacterium | reverse complement strand
CCGGACTCGAGGAACGGCTCGGCGGCCTGCGGCTCGACCCACGACGACGGGATGCCCTCGAGGATCCGCAGGCGCAGGAAGACCTCCTCGAGGTAGGCGTCGCTCGGCTCGAGGCGCTCCTCGCCGCCGAGCGGGAGACGGCCGGCCTCGACCTGCGTCATGTACTCCTCGGGCGGGCGGACGTTCCACCAGCGATGATCGTCTCGGTACGAGTGCGCCCCGGCGCCGAGGCCCAGGTACGGCCGCCGCTCCCAGTAGCCCAGGTTGTGCCGGCACTCGTACCCCGGCTTCGCCCAGTTCGAGACCTCGTAGTGCGCGTACCCGGCCTCGCCGAGCAGCTCACACGCGACGCCGAACATGTCGGCTTGCATGTCCGGATCGGGGGCGGGGCGTGACCCGCTCGCGATCTGCCGGCCGAGCGGCGTCGAGGGCTCGACCGTGAGGGCGTACGCGCTCACGTGCTCGGGCGCGAGGGCGATCGCCTCGCGCAGCGTTCGCTCCCACGACGCGAGGGTCTCGGCTTCGGCGCCGTAGATCAGGTCGAGGCTGACGTTCGCGTAGCCGGCCTCGCGCCCGGCGGCCATCGCGCGGCGCACCGAGTCCGGGCCGTGTACGCGGTCGAGCGAGTGCAGCACCGCGGGGTCGAACGACTGCGCGCCCATCGACAACCGCTCGAAACCGGCGGCGAGCATCGCGGCGAGCTTCGGCGCATCTACGGTGTCGGGGTTCGCCTCGATCGTGATCTCGGCGTCGGGCGTGACGTCGAACCGATCGCGCAGGTGCACGAGCATCGCCTTCAGGTCCGCGGTGTCGAGCGTGGTCGGCGTGCCGCCGCCGAGGAACACGCTCACCACCTCCTCGCCGTCCCACGCCGGCGCCGCGAGCGAGGCCTCGGCGAGGAGCGCCCGCACGTACCTGGGCCGCAGGTGGTCGAGGCCGGCGTACGCGTTGAAGTCGCAGTAACCGCAGCGCGTGAGGCAGAAGGGCACGTGCACGTAGATGCCCGCGCTCATCGCTTCTCCCCCGCCTTCTGGTCCACGCGGAGCGCCGCGATGAACGCCTCCTGCGGCACGTCGACGCGGCCGACCCGGCGCAGGCGCGCCTTGCCCTTCTTCTGCTGCTCGAGGAGCTTGCGCTTGCGCGTGATGTCGCCGCCGTAGCACTTCGCGAGCACGTCCTTCCGCTTGGCCTTCACGGTCTCGCGCGCGACGATCCTCGAGCCGATCGAGGCCTGGATCGCGACGTCGAACAGCTGCCGAGGGATCAGCTCACGGAGGCGCTCGACCATCGCGCGGCCGTAGCTCGCGGCCTTGTCGCGGTGGACGACGCTGCTGAACGCGTCCACCGGCTCGCCGTGCAAGAGCACGTCGACGCGGACGAGCTCGGACGGCTCGTACCCCCACGCCTCGTAGTCGAGCGATGCGTACCCCTTCGTCCGCGACTTCAGCTGGTCGAAGAAGTCGAAGATGATCTCGGCGAGCGGCAGGTGGTAGTGGACCTCGACGCGCGTCGTCGAGAGGTACTTCATGTCCACCATCTCGCCGCGTCGTCCCTGGCAGAGCTCGAGGACGGCGCCGAGGTAGTCGCTCGGCGTGATGATCGTCGCGAGCACCATCGGTTCCTCGACGAGCTCGTACGTTCCCGCCGTCGGCATCTCGCTCGGGTTGTGGACGACGATCCGCTCGTCCCCGCGCAGGACGTGGAACTCGACGTTCGGGGCGGTCGCGATGAGCTCGAGCCCGAACTCGCGCTCGAGCCGCTCCTTCACGATGTCCATGTGCAGCAGACCGAGGAACCCGCACCGGAACCCGAACCCGAGCGCCATCGAGGTCTCCGGCTCGAACACGAGCGCGGCGTCGTTCAGCTTCAGCTTGTCCAGCGCGTCGCGGAGCGCGCCGTAGTCGCCGCCCTCGGCCGGGAATAGACCGGACCACACCATCGGCTTCGGTTCCCGATAGCCGGGCAGCGGCTCGTGGGCGCGGTCGCGACCCTGGTTCGTGATCGTGTCGCCGACCTTCACCTGATGGACGTCCTTCAGACCGGTCACGAGGTACCCGACCTCGCCCGGTCCGAGATCCGGCACCGGCGTCGCCTCGGGCGCGAACACGCCGGCCTCCTCGGCCTCCCAGTCCATCCGCGCGGCCACCGCGTGGAGACGCGCGCGTGTTCGCAGGACGCCTTCCTTCACCCGGACGTAGGCGATCACCCCGCGGTAGGCGTCGAAGGTCGAGTCGAAGATCAGCGCGCGGAGCGGATCCGAGCGCGAGCCTCCCGGTGCCGGCACCTTCGCGATCACGTTCTCGAGGAGCGCCGTGACTCCCTCCCCCGTCTTGCCCGAGACCGCGAGCACGTCTCCGGGCTCGCAGCCGACGAGCTCGGCCAGCTCGGCCGCCGTCCCGGCGGGGTCGGCGGCCGGCAGGTCGATCTTGTTCAGCACCGGCACGATGACGAGGCCGGCGTCGCGTGCGAGGTGGTAGTTCGCGAGCGTCTGCGCCTCGATGCCCTGGGCCGCGTCGACGAGCAGCACCGCTCCCTCGCACGCCGCGAGCGAGCGCGAGACCTCGTAGGTGAAGTCGACGTGACCCGGCGTGTCGATGAGGTTGAGCTCGAACAGCGAGCCGCCGGTCTCGTACGCCAGGCGGACCGCCTGGGCCTTGATCGTGATGCCGCGCTCGCGCTCGAGATCCATCTTGTCCAGGTACTGCTCCCGCATGTCGCGGTCAGCAACGGCGTGCGTGAGCTCGAGGAGCCGGTCGGCGAGCGTCGACTTCCCATGGTCGATGTGCGCGATGATGCAGAAGTTCCGGATACGGCTGGTATCGGTCACGGCGGACCCATGGTACGCGGGGGTGGGTCCGTTCCCGCTGGTACACTCGCTCGCCGTGGCGAACATCAAGTCCCAGATCAAGCGGAACCGCCAGAACGCGAAGGCGCAGGAGCGGAACAAGGCCGTGCGCACGAGCCTGAAGACGGCGACCAAGAAGGCCCGCACCGCCGTCGCCGAGGGCGACGCGGAGGCCGCGACCACCCGCGTGCGCGAGGCCTCCCGGGCCTACGACAAGGCAGCCGCGAAGGGCGTCGTCCACAAGCGGACCGCCGCTCGGCACAAGTCCCGCATGGCGAAGGCCGCGAACCGCGCCGCCGCCGAGCCCTCCGAGGGCTAGACCCGGGCGGGCTCGCCCGCGATCCGCGCGATCAGCACCGGTAGCACCACGTCCCCGCTCGCGCCGGACTTCAGCGCCCGGTCGGCCTCCACGATCTCCGCGTGGATCTGCACCAGCTCCTCGAGCGTGAACCGCCGGGCCTGGTCGCGATAGCGGCGCGCCTGCCAGTCGAAGCGCAGACCGGCCGCTCTCGCGAGCTCGGCGAGGGGCATCCGGTCCGGGAGCGAGCGCACCCGGAGCAGGTCCCGCAGGCGCGAGACCACACCCCCCAAGATCATGAGCGGGTCGTCCCGCCCCTCGAGCAGCGCTCGGAGCGACCGGATCGCGACGTCGAGATCCCTGCCGAACGCCGCGTCGCACAGGTCCCAGATGTGCTGGTCGCCGAGCCCTCGGAACTGCTGCGAGGCGAGCTCGCGCGTGAGCCGCTCCCCCGGGAAGGCCGACCCGAGCTGCACGAGCCCCTGATCGAGCGCGGCCGGATCCTCGCCGAGCGTCTCGACGAGGGCGGCGGCCGCATCCGGCGCGAGATCGAGCCCCCGGCCCTTCCCCCGCTGCACGAGCCAGCTCCCGAGGTCCTTGCGGGCCAGCTTGATCTCGCGGACCGTGCCGAGCGGCTCGACGAGCTTCACGAGGGCGGCCGGCGCCTTGGCGCGCTCGCCGACGGTGGCGCAGAGCACGAGCGGCGCGTCGGGGTCCGGCGCCGCGAGGTACAGCCCGAGCTCGCGGATCCCCTCGTCGGGGAGCGAGCGGCAGTCGGTGATGACCAACGCGCGCGGCTCGCCGAACAGCGACGGCGTCGCCAGGTCGGCGAGCTCGCCCCCCTGCCAGGCAGCCCCGTCGATCTCGCGGGCCTGGATCTCGGGGCCGACCAGCTCGAGGGCGGCCTCGCGGAGCAGGAACGGGTCCTCGCCCCACAGGAGCGAGATGGGTGCCTTTCGGGGGGTCACGCGGCGGATGCTAGCAGCACCCCCTGCGGATCGAAGGTGACGATCACGTCGCCGAGCTGATCGGTGCGGAGCACGGTCGAGCCCGCCGACCGGATCGTCTCGAGCACCTCGGGGACGGGATGGCCGTAGTCGTTCGGCTGGCCGACGCTCACGACCGCGACCTCGGCGCCGACCGCCTGGAGGAACTCGGGGAGCGAGGTGTCGCCGCCGTGGTGCGGCACCTTGAGGAGGTCCGCCTGGATCGGCTCGCCGTCGTCGAGCATGACCTGCTGGGATTCGCGCTCGGCGTCGCCCGTGAAGAGCACGACGTCGTCCCCGATCGAGATCCGCAGCACGATCGAGTCGTTGTTCGGGTCGGAGTTGGTGCCGCTCGCGCACGCCACCGGCGCGAGCACGTCGATCCGCAGGTCCGCAGCGAGGAGCGTGTCCCCCGCCCGCGGATGCCGGACCGGGAGGTCCTCGTCGGCGACCGCCCGCAGGAACGCGTCGTACGACGGCGAGGGCTCGTCGCACCCGGGGTCGAGCACGAGACCGACGGGGATCCGCGCGAACACCTCGGGGAAGCCCTCGACGTGGTCGGCGTGGGGGTGCGTCGCGACCGCGATGTCGAGCCGTTTGACGCCGAGCGCCGAGAGCTCGGTCGCGACCTGCGTCTCGTCCGGGCCGGCGTCGATCAGCACCGTCGCACCTGCCGGCGACGTGACGAGCGCCGCGTCCCCCTGCCCGACGTCGAAGAA
>JBLNAW010000326.1:0-3247 GCA_050259555.1 Solirubrobacterales bacterium | reverse complement strand
ACGTGGCGCGAGGGATGGGGTTGGGGGTTCGGCGGCTTCTTCCTGATGGTCCTGATGATGGCCCTCTTCTGGGGCGCGCTCATCGGGACCGCGATCTGGGCGATCCGTCAGTTCCGTCCGCCGCGGCTCGAGGACGATGCTAGCCCGACCGGCCGAGCCGCGCCTGGGGCGCGGATCCGGCGTCGAGGTGGATCGCCAACGGGTTGATGACGATCGAGGGTCCCGACCAGCCTTCGTATCAACCCCCTTGATACCGAAGAAACAGGACTTCCCCATCAAGGGGGTTGATACGCGCCGTGAGCGCGGCCGGCGGACCGCATCAAGAGGTTGCGGTGCGGAGAGCCGACTCGCGCGAGAGCGGCTCGGCGAGGCATGATGCACGGAATCGGGCGGCGCCCGCCGTCCACCCGATCGCGGCGCTCGCCCCCGCGGACGCCGGGAGGAGGCACCCACGATGTCCGCGGAACCGCGCTCGAACCGAACGCCCGTCGCCGCGCCGACGCCCGACGTCCTGTCGATCCGCGACGGCCGGCTCTTCGTCGAGGACCTCGACGCCGACGACCTCGTCGAGCGCTTCGGCTCGCCGATCTTCGTCTTCTCCGAGACCCAGCTCCGGAACAACGTCCGCAGGATCCGTGCCGCGCTCGCGCAGGGCTGGCCCGATGGCCCGGTCGACGTCCTGCCGGCCTTCAAGGCGAACCCGATGCTCGCGACCCGCCACATCCTCTCCGAGGAGGGCGCCGGTGCCGACATCTACTCGCCCGAGGAGCTCGACGGTGTGCTGCGGACGGGTGTCGATCCGAACCTCGTCTCGGTGAACGGCGGCGGCAAGCCGCGGGAGCACCTGCGCCGGTGCGTCGAGGCCGGCGTCCGCATCACCGTCGAGGACGTCCACGAGATCGACCTGATCCAAGAGGTCGCCGCCGAGCTCGGCCGCACCGCGAAGATCCGCTTCCGCGTGAAGTCGATCGTCCCGAACCTGTGGCGCCGCACCGACTTCAGCCAGGCGACCGTGCCGGTCGACCTCGGGATCCAGGTCTACAAGTCCGGGGTCCCACAGGAGTACCTCGTCGAGATGGGCCGGCGCGCCCTCCAGATGCCGAACGTCGAGCTCGTCGGCCTCCACGTCCACCAGGGCCGGCACCACCCGAGCACCTGGTACTGGGAGGGGCTCATGACGAGGTTCGCGCGGCTCGTCGGCGAGCTCAGCAAGGCCTGGGGCGGGTGGCAGCCGCAAGAGCTCGACGTCGGCGGCGGCTTCCCGAGCACGCGCGACCCGATGAACAAAGAGATGCCTCGCTCCGAGTTCGTCCTCACCGCGCTCTCGTATCCGCTCATGATCGGGCTCCGCGGACTCGGCGAGCGCGCCTACCACGGCATCATGGGCAAGGTGCTCCCGATGCTCACGAACGAGCACGAGCCGAAGCACCCGCCGGCGATCGAGGACTTCGCCCGAGCGGTCACTTCCACGCTGCGGACCGAGCTCGGCCGCCACGGCGTGCGGACCGAGGGCGTTCGCCTCCAGGTCGAGCCCGGCCGCTGGCTCTACGGCGACACCGGGATCCACCTCGCGAAGGTCAAGGTGGTGAAGCGGCAGACGAAGCCCTACCCCTACACGTGGGTCCTCACCGACACGACGTACTTCTTCCTCGCCGGCGGCGTCCTCGAGCACAACCGCCACCCGTACGTGTTCGCGAACCGCGCCGACGAGCCGCGCACGCTCGCGGCCGACATCGTCGGGCACTCGTGCTTCGCGGACATCATCGTGCTCGGCGCGCACGTCCCCGAGGGGACCGAGCCGGGCGACGTGGTCGCGTTCCTCGAGACGGGCGCGTACCAGGAGTCCTCGGCCTCGAACTTCAACGCGCTGCCCCGCCCGGCCTCGATCCTCGTGCACGGCGGCGAGGCCGAGGTCGTCAAGCGCGCCGAGACGATCGACGACGTCTGGGCTCGAGACACCGTGCCCGAGCGCGTCCGCACGGAGCCGCGCACGACGAGTCCGACCGCGCCGTGACCCACGACGCTGCCACCTGGGTGACCGCCGCGCTCGAGCTCGTCGCGGCGGCCGGCATCGCGGGGTTCTGGTTGACCTGGCCGCGCGAGGCGCACGACGAGCCGTGGCTCCCGACGGGCTACGTGCAGCACGAGGAGGTCTTCATGTACTCGGACGCCGTGCTCGCGGTCGTGCTCCTCGCCTCGGCGGTCCTGCTCGTGCTCGAGGAGCCACTCGGCGCGTCGCTCGGGCTCGTGGCCGCCGGCGGACTCACGTTCCTCGGCGTCATCGACCTCGCGTATTTCGCGAAGCACGGGATGTTCGCCCTCGAGCGCGGGGGTCTGATGAATGCGGGGATCGTGTTCGGCGTGCTGCTCCTCGCCGTGATCCTCGTCGTGAGGTTCGCGTGATGGCGCGCATGCCGGACCTGCGCGACCAGCACGTCATCGTCACCGGCGGCTCGAGCGGGATCGGGCTCGCGCTCGTGCGCCGGGTGCTCGCGCTCGGCGCGAAGGTCTCGGTCGTCGCGCTCGACGACGGCGATCTCGCGCGCCTGCGCGACGATCCGCCGGCGGGAACGCACCCGCTCCACCTCGCGCCGGCCGACGTGTCGGATCGCCTGCAGGTCGCCGGGGCGATCGCCTCGAGCCTCGGCCGCCACGGACCCGCCGACGTGCTCGTGACGTGCGCGGGCGTGGTGCATCCCGGCTACGTCGAGGATCTGCCCGATGCCGTCCTCGAGCGCGACATGGCGATCGACTACTTCGGCACGCTCTGGTCCATCCGCGCCGTCCTGCCCTCGATGCTCGAGCGGGGCACGGGCACGATCGCGTGCATCTCGTCGTTCGCCGGGCTCATCGGCGTGTTCGGCATGGCGGCCTACTGCCCGCCGAAGTACGCGGTCCGCGGCCTGTGCGAGACGCTGCGCACCGAGCTCAAGCCCCGGGGGATCCACGTGGCCTCGATCTACCCGACGGACACGGACACGCCGGGCCTCGCCGCCGAGATCCCGCAGCACCCGCCCGAGCAGGACGCGATGCAGGGCAAGATCAAGCCGAAGAGCCCCGAGGTCGTCGTCGACGCGATCCTCGACGGCATCGCCCGGCGGCGGAAGCGGATCTACCCGGGTGGGTGGAACTGGTTCCTCGCGCGCCTGGCGAACGGCGCGCCGTGGATCGGGGACCGGATCGTGGATCGGGCGGTGGCGAAGGCCGCGAAGCAGACCGGACGGGTCGCGGGGAGCCCGCGCTGAAA
>JBLNAW010000325.1:0-2788 GCA_050259555.1 Solirubrobacterales bacterium | reverse complement strand
AACCGATCGCCGAGGAGCGTCCCGGTGAGCGTCCCCGCGAGCACGGCGGCGACGTTGATGAGCGTCCCGGTGAGCGGCATGGCGCGCAGAGCCTATCGGTCGCGCCGTGGGGTAGCCTCGCCCCATGCCACCCGAAGGGCTCTTGCTCGTCGACAAGCAGACGGGGATGACCTCGCACGACGTCGTCGACGCCGTTCGGCGCGTCCTCGGGACGCGCAAGGTCGGCCACGCCGGAACCCTCGACCCGATGGCGACCGGGCTGCTGCTCGTCGGCGTCGGCCGGGCGACGCGGCTGCTGCGGTTCCTCGGCGACCTGCCCAAGACGTACGAGGGAACGGGCGGGCTCGGCGTCGAGACCGCGACGCTCGATGCGGACGGCGAGGTGACGCGCACCTCCGAGGTCGTGGTCACCCGCCGAGCACTGGAGGCCGCCGCCGCGGCGCTCGTCGGGGACTCGATGCAGCGGCCGCCCGCCTACTCGGCGGTGAAGGTCGGGGGACGCAAGCTCTACGAGGCTGCGCGCAAGGGCGAGGTGCTCGAGGCCGTCCCGCGAGCGATCCACGTGGAGGCGTTCGAGATCCTCACCTTCGGGTCCCCGGAGTTCGGGTTCCGGGTGACGTGCTCCGGCGGCACGTACGTCCGGGCACTCGTCGCCGACGTCGGCGCGGCCCTCGGCTGCGGGGCTCACCTGGGGCGCCTGCGCCGCACCGCGATCGGGCCCTTCGACGTGCGGGACGCCTCGCCGCCCGAACGGCTCGGCGCGCCCCTTCCGATCGAGCGGGCCGTCGCCCACCTCCCGAGGGTCGACCTCGAGGAGGCCGAGGAGGCACGCGCGGCCGCGAACGGCAGCATCCTCGCGCCGACAGGGCTCGAGGGGCCCTACGCGGTGTTCGCCCCCGACGGGCACCTCGTCGGCGTCTGGCGGGACGTGGGCGCGAAGGCGAAGCCCGAGACGGTGCTCGGCTCCGGATGAGGCTCCACCGGCCGCCGTGCGAAGATGCCACCCGACCTGACGTGACGGGAGGTCCGTCGTGAAGACGGAGCACGAGCACGGCGCGAGCAAGCATCGGAAACACTCGGACCTCGAGGACCATCGCACACGGCTGCCGAAGAAGGTCTACGAGAAGGAGCTGCGGCGCTTGCAGGAGGAGCTCGTGAAGATGGAGCAGTGGGTGGCCGACTCGGGCGCTCGCCTCGTCGTGATCTTCGAAGGCCGCGACGCCGCCGGCAAGGGCGGCACGATCAAGCGCATCACGCAGTACATGAACCCGCGGATCACACGGATCGTCGCCCTGCCCGTCCCGACCGAGCGCGAGCGCTCGCAGTGGTACTTCCAGCGGTACATCCAACACCTGCCGGCGGCCGGCCAGATCGTGCTCTTCGACCGCTCCTGGTACAACCGCGGGGGGATCGAGAAGGTGCTCGGCTTCTGCACGCCCGAGGAGCACCGCCGGTTCCTTCGCCAGTGCCCGATCTTCGAGCGCCTGCTCGTCGAGGACCGGATCATCCTCATCAAGTACTGGTTCTCGGTCGGCGACGAGGAGCAGGAGCGCCGGTTCCAGTCGCGGATCCAGGACCCGATGCGCCGATGGAAGCTCTCGCCGACCGACCTGCACTCGCGGACCAACTGGGTCGACTACTCGAGAGCGAAGGACGAGATGTTCGTGCACACGGACATCCCCGAGGCGCCTTGGTTCACGGTCGAGGCCGACGACAAGCCGAGCGCCCGTATCAACTGCATGGCGCACCTGCTGAGCATGATCCCCTACGAGGCCCGGCCGCTCTCCGAGATCGAGATCCCCGCGCGACAGAGCGACGAGGGCTACGTGCGGCCACCCCGCGAGGCGTTCACCTACGTGCCGGACCACGCGGCGGGACTCGTCGAGTGAGCGGGACCCCCGAGCCGACGGCCGTTCGCCGTTCGCCGACCGCGAAGCGCGTCGTGCAGGCGGTCGTTTCGGTCGCGCTCGTCGCCGCGATCTTCGTGATCGCGATCCCGCGGATCGCCGACTACCACGACGTCTGGACGACGATCGGCGATCTCTCGACCCTCGAGCTCTGGTCGCTCGTCGCGCTCATGATCTTCAACCTCTTCACGTACTGGCTCGCGAACATGGCCGCCCTCCCAGGCCTGCGGATCTCACGGTCGGCGGTCGTCACGCAGACGACGACCTCGGTCGCGAACACGATCCCCGCGGGCGGGGCCATCGCCGTCGGCCTCACGTATCAGATCCTCGGCTCGTGGGGGTTCACGCCGTCGCAGATCTCGCTGTACGTCCTCGTCACCGGCGTCTGGAACGTGTTCACGAAGCTCGCGCTCCCCGTGGTGTCCCTCGGCCTGCTGGCGATCACCGGGCAGCTCACGAGCGCACTCGTCGTCGCCGCGGTCGTCGGGGTGCTCATGCTGCTCGTGGCGGTGGTGCTGTTCGGCCTCATGCTGTGGAAGAAGGCGTTCGCGCACCGGATCGGCGATGGGCTCGGACGAGCCGTGTCGTGGCTCCGGCATCTCGCGAGGCGCGGGCCGGTCGCAGGGTGGGGGGACGCCGCCGTTCGATTCCGCAAGCAGACGATCCAGCTCGTCGCGCGGCGATGGCCGTGGCTCACGGTGACGACCGTCATGAGCCATCTCGCCTTGTACCTCGTCCTGTTGTTCTCGCTCCGGGACGTGGGGATCTCCCAGGCGGAGGTGAGCTGGGCACAGGTCCTGGCGGTGTTCGCCTTCGGGCGGCTGATCTCGGCCCTGCCGATCACCCCCGGCGGGCTGGGGGTGATCGAGCTCGGGTACATC
>JBLNAW010000324.1:0-8478 GCA_050259555.1 Solirubrobacterales bacterium | reverse complement strand
TCGGATCAGACGGGGCGCGCGGCCCCGACGAAGTACTGCCAGTAGACCGGTACGACCGAGACCACGCTGCCGGTGTGCGGGGAGTGGATCATCCGCCCGCCGCCGACGTAGATCGCGACGTGGCTGATCGGCGTGTAGAAGAAGAGCAGATCGCCCGGCTGCAGGTCATCGCGCGCCACGTGCGGCTCCGAGGCGTACTGCGCGGCCGAGGAGTGCGGGAGCGAGACGCCCGCGTGCGCCCACGCCCACATCGTGAAGCCCGAACAGTCGAAGCCCGTCTCGGGGGACGCGCCCCCCCAGTGATAGGGCGTGCCGATCACCGAGTACGCGGCGTCGAGCACGGCCTGGACGTTCGCGTTCGGCGCGGGCGGTGCCGGGATGTTGCTGGTCACCGGCTGCTGCGCCGCCGCCGCGGCCGCCGCGGCCGCCTGGGCCGCCTCGAGCGCGGCGATGTGCTGCTGGTACTTCTCGTTCAGGCTCGTGTAGAAGGCTCGCGCCTGGGCGGCGGCGGCGCGGACCTCGTCCGCCTTGCTCTTGATGGCGTCGAGGACCGTCTGCTGCTCGTCGAGCGCGGCGCGGTACTCCTGCGCGCTCCACTGGGCCTCCTGCTGCGCCTGCTCGGCCTCGTTCGCCAGATCGGCGTCGGCCTGCGCCATGCTGCCCATGAACTCGAGCCGATCGCTGAAGTCCGCGAGCGAGTCCGCGTCGAGCAGCGCGGCGAACTGCGAGCCCATGCCCTGGTAGGCGATCGAGGCGTTGCGGTTCAGGCTCGCGGTCGCGCGGTCGGCCTCCGCCTGCGCCCGGTCGGCGGCGGCCTTCGCGTCGGCGAGCCGCGCCTGCACCTGCTGGAGCTGGATGTGCTCCTGGTTGTACTGCTCGACGAGGAGCGAGACGTGCTGGTTCAGCCGGTCGAGCTCGGCCTTGGCGCGCTCGACGTCCTGTCGGCTCGGCGCGGCCGAGGACAGGGGAGCGATGGCCAAGGAGGCGGAGAACACGACCAGGGCGGCGACCCCGATCCGCACCGCGAGCGTGCTCCGAGCCCTCGTCGTCGTGGTTCCCTGCATAGGGAGAAGGCTGCCTCCTCGCAGCCCGGGCATGAGGCTACCGGGGCCCCTCCGAAGGCGTCAAACACCTGATGTACGGAGGCGAAACCCCTCGCCGCTCTCGTGAGGTCGGTCGGGACGGCGGGATTTGAACCCGCGACCTCAGCGTCCCGAACGCTGCGCGCTACCAAGCTGCGCTACGTCCCGTGCGGCCATGAGTGTAGCGGCTCGGCCTGCACGCGGCCCGGTAGGCTTGCGGCGAACCGGCGGAGGAGGAAGCCCGTGAGGATCGCCCAGCTCTGTCCACCGTGGCTCGCGGTACCGCCGAAGGGATACGGGGGCATCGAGTGGGTCGTCGCCCTCCTCGCCGACGGGCTGGTCGAGGCGGGGCACGAGGTGACGCTGTTCGCGACCGGCGACTCCGAGACGAAGGCGAACCTCGAGTACGTGTTCGAGGAGGCCCCGGGCTCGAAGGCGATCAACGACATCGTGCTCGACACGACGCATACCCTGTTCTCGCTCCGCGATGCGCGGGACCGGTTCGACATCCTCCATGTCCACTCACCGTTCTCGGCGCTCGCGGCGAGCGTGGAGACCGGGGTCCCGACGGTGCACACGCTCCACGGCTCCTTCGTTCCCGAGATGACACGGCTCTACTCCTTCGTGGCCGAGCGCGCGTGGTTCGTCGCGATCAGCGAGGCGCAGAAGCGTTTCAACGAGTCGCTGCGATACGGGGGCGTCGTCTACAACGGCATCGACATGGACTTCTACGCGATGCAGGAGCACAAAGAGGACTTCGTCTTGTTCCTCGGCCGAGCGGCGCCCGAGAAGGGATGGCTCCGCGCGATCGAGACGGCGAAACTCGCCGGCGAGCACCTGGTCTCGGCCGTGAAGATCGCGCACTGGACCGAGGAGGAAGAGTGGGAGAAGCGCATCAAGCCCGCGCTCCCCTCGGACTTCGAGGTCATGGGTGAGATCACACAGGAGGAGAAGCTCGACCTGCTCCGGCGGGCGAAGGCCGTGCTGTTCCCGATCGACTGGGCCGAGCCGTTCGGTCTCGTGATGACCGAGGCGATGGCCTGCGGCACGCCGGTGATCGCCACGCCCCGGGGCTCGGTCCCCGAGGTGATCGACGACGGCACGACCGGGTGGATCGTGAGCGTCGAGGATTACGCGGTCGAGGCCGCCGAGCGGCTCGGTCGCGTGGCCGAGATCGACCCCCACGCGTGCCGCGATCGCGTCCAGAAGCTCTTCTCCGCGGAGGCCATGGTCGCCGGCTACGAGCGCGTGTTCGAGCACGCCTCGAGCACTCGATAGCGGTTCCGTCGGAACCTTTCCCGGCGGTTGCGCGTCCATCCTCGTTCGGTCAGGATGGCCGTTCCTCGTCGCGTTCCCGAAGGGAGTGCCCCATGGCCAGGTGGCGCCGCGTTCCGGTCCTCATGCTCGGGGTTCTCGTCCTGTCGTCGGTCGTGGTGACGGCCGGTCCGGCGACGGCCGCCGGACCGCCCTCGATCCGGGTCTTCGCCTCCTCCTCGACCATCACGGTCGAGCGAGGCCGCAAGGACTTCGTGAACGTCGACCCCGGGATCTGGATGACCTCGGTCGGCGGAGCCTTCGAGCTCCGGGCGACCCGAGCCGACTACGACTCGCCGATCGTGCTCGAGCAGACGGACGCTGCGACCGGAGCTCCCCTCCGCGAGCTGCCCGCCGACCTGCTCGACGGGTGGTGGGGGCTGGGCAACTTCCTCCATGTGAGCGTCCGGCACGCACAGGATCGCCCGGTCGTGCGCTACCCGATGACGTTCTGCCCGAACACGTGGTACCGGCAGCGGCTCAACGACGAGGGCCCGATCAACTCGCGGTACCCGTACTTCTGCGGCGGGAGCTTCTTCACGCGTGGGATGGTCTGGGGGATCGACGACGGGTGGGCCGTGCCGGCGGTCGATGGCTACTACTACGGCTTCGGCTGGAAGGCGGAGCGTGACCACTACACGATCCGCGTGTGGATCGACCCCGCGTATCGCGACCTCCTCGGCATCTCGGACGCCGATGCCGAGACGCTCGTGAAGGTGACCGTGGTGGACTCCGGTACGCAGCCGGCGGCTCGCGTCGCGCGGCCGCATCTCCGCGCCGAGCAGACCGCGAGCGTCCCCGACGTCACCTCGCCCGACCCGGCGACGCTCCCGGATCTCGTGGCGCTGCCGGCCTGGGGGATGACGACGTATCACCGCAAGGGTCACGACTACCTCTCGTTCAACGCGACCGAGTGGAACGCCGGCCCCGGCACGATGGTGGTCGAGGGGTTCCGTCAGCCGGATGTGGCGACGATGGACGCGTACCAGTACTTCTACTCGGGCGGGGCGCCGGTCGGCCGTGCGAGCGTCGGCACGTTCGAGTACCACGCGGGCGGTGGGCACGATCACTGGCACTTCGAGCAGTTCACCCAGTACTCGCTGCTCGACGCGTCGGGGGAGCAGGTGGTGCTCTCCGACAAGCAGTCGTGGTGCCTGGCGAACACGGACGCGATCGATCTCGCGGCTCCGAACGCCAACTGGACGGCGTGGAGCGCCGATCTCGGCACCTCGTGCGGAGGCCCCTCGGCGCTGTGGGTCCGGGAGGTGCTCGACACCGGCTGGGGTGACACGTACTCCCAGTGGGTGGCGGGCCAGGCCTTCGACATCACCGATCTGCCGAACGGCACGTACTACGTGCGGGTGCAGGTGAACCCGCTCGGCGCGATGTACGAGGGCTCGACCACGAACGACATCCAGGACCGCGTGATCTACCTGAAGGGCGACCCCGGCGATCGGCGGGTGAAGGTGCCGCCGTGGCACGGGATCGACACGGATGGCGGATGCTGCTACCGGCCGCTCGGCTGAGCGGGAGCCTTCGGGCGGAGCTCCAGCCAGATCGCCGTCGGCCGGCACCAGAAGCGGAACGGCGCGTACTTGCTCGTGCCGAGGCCCGGTGAGAGCGAGAGCCACGCGCCCGCCATCCGGATCAGCCCGCTCGCCAGACGCGGCGGCATCGCGCTGTTCGTGACGAGCGCGCCGACGAGCGGCAGCCCCACCTGCCCGCCGTGGGTGTGCCCGGCGAACACGAGGTCGTAGCCGGCCGCTGCGGCCTCCGGCGCCGAGTCCGGCGAGTGCATCACCGCGATGCCGAGCCGCTCGGGCTCGCGCCGCGGGAGCAGGCGGAAGTCGGCGCGATCGATGTGGGCATCGTGCAGCCCGACGAGCTCGACCGGCATGCCGTTCAGCTCGGTGATGGCTCTGGTGTTGTCGAGGTCCCGCCAGCCGTCGGCCGAGAGCTGGGCCACGAGCTCGGCGCTCCGGCCCGGGCGAGCGCGCCGGCGCGGACGCGTGGAGTGCGGCATGAGGTACAGGAGCGGGTTGAGCGGGCGCGGCACGAACAGGTCGTTCGAACCGAGCACGAACCACGACGCGAGCCGGCCTCGGATCGCGCGCACGGCCGCCACCGCGGTCTCGACGGCTTCAGGCTCGGCGAGGAAGTCGCCCGTGACGACGACCACATCGGCTCGGGGCAGGCCCGCGAGGAAGGCCGCCTTCCTGCGCTCGCCCCGCACGAAGTGCAGGTCCGACAGGTGGAGCACCGAGATCGGCGCCGAGGTCTCCGCCGGTAGGATGTCGATGCCGCGACGGACGAGCCGATACCAGTGACGTTCGATGAGGACGCCGTAGGCGACGCACAGGACGCCGAGCACGGCGACGCCGAACACGATCCAGGGGAGCACGGGAGGAGTCTACGGTGAGCGACCCGACCCTCAAGGAGCAGATCCGTCACGAGCTCACCGCCGCGATGAAGTCGGGCGACAAGGTCACGCTCGGGACCCTGCGGATGCTCACCGCGGCGATCGTGAACCGCGAGAAGGACGTCCTTCACGAACTCTCCGACGACGAGGTCCGCGAGGTCGCGGCCCGCGAGGTCAAGCGCCGCACCGAGTCCATCGAAGCCTTCACCAAGGGCAACCGCCCCGACCTCGTCCAGAAGGAAACCGCCGAGCGCGCCCTCCTCTCGGCGTACGCCCCCGACCAACTCACCGAGCAGGAGCTGGACGCCCTCATCGCGGAGGCGATCGACGCCACGGGGGCCACGAGCGTGAAGGAGCTCGGCAAGGTCATGGGCGTCGTGATGTCCCAGGCGAAGGGCAAGGCCGACGGCGGAGCCGTCCAGGGCAAGGTCCGAGGCCGGCTCGAAGGGGCGTAGCGGCCGGGTCTCACGCTCGGGGCGGGCGTAGAACCCTGGATCACGCTCACGGGCGCCGCTGAGGTCGGGGCCTCACACGGGCTGCTCGGCCGGCCCTTCGGGCCGCCTCATCGACGCCCGCGTGAGACCCCTCCCCGCGGACACCTGCGCCGCGATCTTGGCTCCGGCGGCTCAGCCGGGCAAGGGTCGTGGCGTCGGGCCTGTGGGACCGTTGCCCTGGCCGTTGCCGTTGCCCTTGGCGACGCAGACGGAGATCGTGACAGTGGATCCCTTGTCGACGGTCTTGTTGCCGAGCGGGACCTGGGAGACGACCCGACCGATCAGCGCCTTGTCCGTCACCTCGACGTACCGCACGGCGGCGACGAGGCCGGCCTTCTCGAGGGCTTGGACGGCGGCCACCTTGCCCATGCCGACGACGCGGGGGACGGTGACGGGTTTGCCCTTGCCGTTCGAGACCTGGATCGTGACCCCGGCGCCGAGCTGGAGCGTGGCGCCCCCTCCCGGCGTCTGCGAGATCACGGTGTTCTTCGGCTCGCTCGAGTCGACCTTCTCCACGATCGGGGTGAAGTTCGCCTTCGCGAGGGCCGTCTGCGCGTCCTCGGACGACATGCCGACGACGTCGGGGACCTTGCCGCTCTCGGGCGCCGGAGGTGACGGGAAGCCCTCGACCGGCATGCCGGCGAGCGCCTTCACCATGAACGCGTTCCAGATCGGCGCGGCGAGCGTGCCCCCGAACACCGAGTGGCCGTAGTAGGTGTCCATCGGCACGTTGCCAGCCGGGAAGCCGACCCACACGGCCGTGGCCACCTGGGGTGTGTACCCGGCGAAGTACACGTTCGTGTAGTCCTGACCCGTCCCGGTCTTCCCGGCGATCGGCCGGCTGCCGAGCCCATCGTTGGCGACCGTCCCGGTCCCGCAGCAGACGACCCGCTGGAGCATCGCCGTGACCAGATGCGCGATGCTCGGGTCGATCGCCTGCTTGCACTGCGGCTTGTGGCGATACAGCGCCTTGCCGTCGGGGAGCAGGACCCGGGCCACCGCGTACGGCTGGCAGTGGATCCCGTCGTTCGCGAGGGTCGCGTACCCGGTCGCCATGTCGAGGGTCGATACCTCCTCGACGCCGAGCGTGATCGCCGGCACGGCGTCGAGGGGCGCGGTCACCCCCATCTGGTGCGCGGCCTGGACGATGTTCTCGGGGCCGACGTCCACGGCGAGCTGTGCGAACACGACGTTGACCGAGTTCTGCGTGGCGTTCCACAGGTCGATGTAACCGCCGCCCGAGCCCTCGGCGTTGCTCACGCACCCGTCCGCGCTGATCCAACCAGGGATCGAGCAGTTCGGCGAGGCCGAGGAGTACACCTTCCCGGCCGGGAAGCCGTGCTCGAAGGCGGCGACGAGCGTGAACGGTTTGAACGCCGAGCCCACCTGCCGGAGCCCTCGCCAGACGAGATCGAATTGGTCGCGCTTGTAGTCCTTGCCCGAGAGCATCGCCCGGATCGCACCGGTCTTCGCGTCGACCGAGACGAGGGAGGCGTCCGGACCATGGTTCGGATCCATCTCGGTGAGCACGGCCTCCTGCGCGTCGCGCTGCCACGCAGGGTCGATCGTCGTGTAGATCTTCAGGCCGCCCTGGTAGAGGGTGTGCACCCGCTGGTTCCGGGTGGCGCCGAGCGCGTCGAACTCCCCCGTGGTGTCGTCGAGGATCAGGTTGCGGATGTACCAGACGAAGAACGGCTCGACGCGCTGTTCGGGCGGTCCGACGTTCGGCGCGAGGCCGAGCGGCCGGGACTTCGCCTTCGTTCCCTTCTTCTCGCTCACCATGCCGAGCGAGATCATCCGGTCGATCACGAAGTTGCGGCGCGCGAGTGCGGCCTCGGGGTGCGCGATCGGATCGTAGGTGCCGGGGGCGCGGATCTGCGCGGCGAGGAGCGCGGCCTGCGTCAGGTCGAGGTGGCCCGGGGGCTCGCGGAAGTAGGTCTCGGACGCCGTCCCGATGCCGTACGCGCCGTTCCCGAAGTAGACGTCGTTCAGGTAGAGCTCGAGGATCTCGTCCTTCGTGTAGTGCCGCTCGAGCCGGATCGCGAGCGCTGCCTCCTGGAACTTGCGAGCGAACGTCTGCGAGGTGTCGCCGATGACCACGTTCTTCACGAGCTGCTGGGTGATCGTCGAGCCGCCCTGCGTGATCTCACCGGCTGCGAGGTTCGCGATCGCCGCGCGCATGAGGGAGGAGAAGTTCAGCGCGCCGTGCTCGTAGAAGCCGTCGTCCTCGATCGCGATGACCGCGTCCCTCGCGATGGGCGCCACGTTCGCGAGCTTCACGATCCTGCGGTTCTCGTTCAGGTACACGGTCGCGAGGATCGAGCCGTCCTTCGCGTAGATCACCGAGCGCTCGGGGAAGCGAGGGATCTGGACCCTGCCGACGCCGGCCGCGTCGAGCCGGTCCCGGAACGCGTTCACGCCCGCACCCGCGGCCCCGAAGAGCGGGAGGAACACCGCCGCGACGAGCGCCGAGGCGACGAGCATCGTGAGCGCGAGCAGGATCGGGACGAGCGGCGGGAGGACGCGGCGGGGCTCGGCCCTGGGGCGCGCGGGCGGTCCGTGCCCTCCTGGGGCGGGTTGGGAGCGGGGGCGTGAGGGTGCCTGCATCGCCGGGGCTCAGGATACGCCGGGTCTCCCGGGTACGATGGGGAACGCTCATGCGCCGTTCCCTCCTCTTCGCGTCGCTGTCCGTGCTCGCGTTCGCCCTCCTCACGGGGTCCGCGGCGGCACAGTCGTCCTCCGGGCCTCGCGGTTCGGTGGTCGTCCTGAAGCTCGACGGCTCGATCGATCGCACGTGGGCCGGGTACCTGCGGGACGGACTCGACCAGGCCGAGGCCGACGGCTCGACCGTCGTGATCGAGCTCGACACCGCCGGCACCCTCGACGAGGACGCGCTCGCCCTGGCCGAGCGGATCCACGACGCGACGGTCCCCGTCATCGTGTGGGTCGGTCCGACCCCCGCGAAGGCCCGCGGCGCCGGGCTCCTGTTCCTCTACGCGGCCAGCCTCGGCGCGGTGGCGCCCGGCGCCGGCATCGGGCCGCTCGAGCCGCTCGACCTCGTCGATGCGAGGAACGAGAGCCTCCCGAGCGGCACCGCACTCGAGGACCTCGCGACGGGCTGGGCGCAGGAGCGCGGCCGGCCGACGCCGCTCCTGTTCCCCGCGCAGCC
>JBLNAW010000323.1:0-2504 GCA_050259555.1 Solirubrobacterales bacterium | reverse complement strand
GCCGGCATCCTGCCCCTGTCGACCTCCTACGCGATCTGCGAGGCCTTCGGGTTCGAGCTGGGGCTCGACCAGTACATCCGGGAGGCGCCCGTCTTCTACGGCACGCTCGCGTTCGCGATCGTGTTCGGCGCGCTCGTGGTGCTGATCCCCGGCATCCCGCTCGTGCCGATCCTGTTCGTCTCGGCCGTCGTGAACGCCGTGCTCCTCGCCCCGATCCTCGTCTACCTGTTCCTACTCGCGAACGACCGGGACCTCATGGGCGACCTCCGGAACGGGCGGCTCGCGAACGTGCTCACGATCGGGACGATCGTGCTGCTGATCTGCCTCACGATCGTCCTGGCGGTGGCGCCGCTCATCGCGCGCTGAGGAAGGGCCGACGCCGAAGCCGAGCACCGGCGCCGCGCCTCCTTGTTACCATCCACCCGCCACCGCCCGCCGGAGGGGACGCGCTCGATGACGCAGGTCTCGGTCACCGTCAACGGAGTGCCGCGCGAGGCCGACGTCGAGCCTCGGACGCTGCTCGTGTACTTCCTGCGGGAGACCCTCGGGCTCACCGGCACGAACGTCGGGTGCGACACCTCCTCGTGCGGCTCGTGCACCGTCCTGCTCGACGGCGAGTCGGTGAAGTCGTGCTCGCTGCTCGCGGCGCAGGCCGACGGCCGCGAGGTCACGACGATCGAGGGCCTCGCCCCCGAGGGCGGGATGCACCCGCTCCAGGAGGCGTTCCACGAGAACCACGGTCTCCAGTGCGGCTACTGCACGCCCGGCATGCTGATGGCGGCCGCCTCCTTCCTGAAGGAGAACCCGCACCCGACCGAGCAGGAGGTGCGGGAGGCGATCTCGGGCAACCTGTGCCGGTGCACCGGCTACCACAACATCGTCGTGTCGATCCTCGACGCGGCCGGGCGCCTCTCGGGGAGCGCACGGTGATCCCGGCGCCGTTCGCGTACGAGCGCGCCACGTCGGTCGAGCACGCGACCGAGCTGCTCACCGGCGATCCCGAGGCGAAGGTGCTCGCCGGCGGGCAGTCGCTGCTGCCGCTCATGCGCCTGCGCTTCGCGCGGCCGTCGCTGCTCGTCGACATCGGTCGGATCCCGGATCTCGCGTACATCCGGGAGGAGGGGGACGAGGTCGCGATCGGCGCGCTCACGCGGCATCACGACCTCGCGACGAGCGAGGTGCTCCAGGCGGCGTGCCCGATCGTCGCGTACGCGGCGAGCGACATCGGCGATCCGCAGATCCGGCACATGGGGACGATCGGCGGCTCGTGCGCGCACGGCGACCCGGCCTCGGATCTGCCGACCGTGCTCCTCGCGCTCGACGCGAGCCTCGTCGTCCGCGGGCCCGGCGGCTCGAGCCGGACCGTGCCCGCCTCGGCCTTCTTCCGCGGCCTGTTCGAGCCCGACCTGGGCGGGAACGAGATCCTCACCGAGATCCGCGTGCCGAGGACCGGCTCGCGCGGCTGGAGCTACCTCAAGTTCCACCGGCGCGCGATGGACTGGGCGCTCGTCGGCGTCGCGGCGCTCGCGCCGAACGGCGGGGGTGCGGCCGTCGCGCTGACGAACATGTCCGACCGCCCGATCCGCGCGATGGGCGTCGAGGAGGCTCTCGCGGATGGCGCCGACCCGGCCGCCGCGGCCGAGCGCGCCGCCGAGGGCACGAGCCCGCCCTCGGACCACTTCGCGAGCGCCGAGTACCGGCAGGAGCTCGTGAAGGTGATCGCGAGGCGCGCGCTCGAGGAGGCGCTCGCCCGATAGCCGGCCGTCTTTGACGGTCGCCGGAGAACCTGCCTAGATGGGGGGCATGTTCATGCTCGCCGCGAAGCGGTGGGACTTCGGCCGATGGTTCGACGTCCACGGGGTGACGATCATCGCGACGATCGTCGTCGCGGTCGTCGCGACGATCCTCGTGCAGATCCTCGTGCGCCGGTTCCGCCGGCGCCTCGAGGGCAGCCCGAGCCTCACGCAGGAGCTGAACCTCCAGCGGATCGCGACGCTCACCGGCGCCCTCCTGACCGCGGGCGTCGTCGTCATCTGGACGGTCTCGATCCTCGTGATCCTCGGGAACCTGAACGTGAGCCTCGCGCCGCTCCTCGCCTCGGCGGGGGTGGCCGGCGTCGCGCTCGGGTTCGGCGCCCAGTCCCTCGTGCGGGACACGCTTACGGGCTTCTTCATCCTGCTCGAGAACCAGTTCGGCGTCGGCGACGTGATCGAGCTCCAGACGACGGCAGGCCCCGTCGGCGGCAAGGTCGAATCGCTCACGCTGCGGGTGACCTCGCTCCGCGCGTTCGACGGCACGCTCCACCTCGTGCCGAACGGCAACATCCAGGTCGTGAGCAACAAGTCGCGAGGGTGGGCCCGCGCGATCGTCGACGTTCGGGTCGCGTACGGCGAGGACGTGGACCGCGTGCGCGGGATCCTCGAGGAGCTGTTCGACGAGCTGCACGCGGACGACACGCTGATGGAGTGGATCCGCGTGGGCCCGAGCGTGCTCGGCATCGAGAC
>JBLNAW010000322.1:0-14973 GCA_050259555.1 Solirubrobacterales bacterium | reverse complement strand
CACGTCCTTGCCGTCGAACGTGACCACGACGTCGCCGGCCTCGATGCCGGCCGTCTCGGCCGGACCCTTCGGCGCGAGATCCACCACGTAGGCCCCGGACGTGACCGGGAGCGCGAACTGGAAGGACAGCCCTTGGGTGACGTCCTGCGTCACGACCCCGAGGTACGCCACCGGCTGCGACGGGTGCTCGACGGCCGCATCGATCGTCGGTTTCGCGGTGTCGATCGAGATCGCGAAGCCGATGTTCTCGGCCGACAGCGTTCCGGCGGAGTTGATGCCGACGACCTCGCCGGCGAGGTTCAGGAGGGGTCCCCCGGAGTTCCCCGGATTGATCGCGGCGTCGGTCTGGATCACGTCGCTGTACGTCCGAGACCCGTTCTTGCACGCGTCACGGCAGTTCGGGTCGTTCACGTCGATGCTGCGACCGAGCGCCGAGACGATGCCGGTCGTCACCGTCGGGCCGCCCTGCAGCGCGAGCGCGTAGCCGATCGCGACCACCTGCTCCCCGAGCTTCAGCTCCCCCGACCTGCCGAGCGGCACCGTCGGCAATCCCTGGGCCTCGATCTTGAGCACGGCGAGATCGGCGGTCGCGTCCCCGCCGATGACGCGGGCGTTGTAGCGCTGGGCGTCCGGGTCCGGCGTGATCACGGTGATCCGCTGCGCGCCCTCGACGACGTGGTAGTTCGTCACGATGATGCCGTCGGCGCGGATGATGAACCCGGTCCCCACGCCGCGACCGCCCCCCTGCCCGAACGCGCTCTGCTCGATCGTGTCCGTCGTCACGTTCACGACGGCGGGCCGCACGCGCTCGACGAGGGCGACGACGGGGTCGGAGCCCTGGAGGCCGGTCGGCGTGCCGAGCAGCGCCGGCGAGAGCAGCGGGCCGGGCTGCACCACGGTCCGGGTGCATGCCGAGAGCACGAGTACCGCGACGGCCGTGGTGGCGAGCACGAGGCGCTTCATCGGAATCCTTCCGTGTCGATCGTGGGCGGACGCCCTCACCGGTCGTTCGACACGATGCGGGCCCGGGTTCGTGAACCCAGGCTAGCCGACGGCGAGGCTCTCGACGGGCTGCGGGCGCGGCAAGAGGCCCGCCTCCTGCAGGACCCGCTCGATCCCGGCCTCGTTGCGGATCGCCATGAGGTGGACGCCGCGGATCCCCTCGAGGTCGCGCACCTCCTGGACGATCTCGGTGGCGATCTTGATGCCCTCCTCGGGCTGTCGCTCGGGCGGGACGCCGTCCATACGCTCGATCACCGGCTCGGGGACGTCGATCCCCGGGACCTGTTCGCGGAGGAAGCGCGCCGCGTTCGCGGTTCGGGGCACGAACACGCCGACGAGGATCGGAACCGTGCCCAGGAGGCCGAGGTCCCCCGCCCGCGCGAGGAACAGGCGGAGGCGAGGAACGTCGAAGCAGACCTGCGTCTGGATGAACTCGGCGCCGGCCTCGATCTTCTTGCCGAGCCGCATCGGCCGGAACTCGAGCGGCGGAGCGAACGGGTTCTCGACGGCGCCGATGAGGAAGCTCGGCGGCGTCTCGAGCTTCCGTCCGGACAGGTACGTTCCCCGGTCGCGCATGATCCGCGCGATCCGGAGCAGGTGGATCGAGTCGAGGTCGTAGATCGGCTTCGCATCCGGATGATCGCCCGCCGAGACGTCGTCGCCCGTCATGAGGCAGACGTTCCGCACCCCGAGCGCCGCCGCGCCGAGCAGGTCCGCCTGGAGCGCGAGCCGGTTCCGGTCGCGACAGGCGAACTGCAGGATCGGCTCGACCCCGGCATCGATCAGCAGGTGCGATGCGGCGACACCCGAGAGGTGCGGATGCGCCGCGCTGTTGTCGGTGCAGTTCACCGCGTCGACCTTGTCTCGCAGGCCCTCCGCGACCGCCGACACGGACATCGGGTCCGCGCTGTCGGTCGTCGGGAGCTCGGCCGTCACGACGAACTCGCCCGAGAGGAAGAGCTCGTGCAGGCGGCTGCGGGCCACGTTCATCGGGTCACTCCTTCGCTTCGTAGGCGGCCCACGCGGGCGGCGCGTACGCGTCGCGACGGGTGAGCAGGTTCTCCCAAGACGAGGTCTCCTGCAGCCGCCAGTCGACCGGCTTCTGCAGATGCCGGAGATGGTCGCGCCAGATCGGGAGCCTGCGCGAGCCCTCCCAGGCCTGGACCCACACGCACGGCCGATCGGGAAGCACCTCGCAGTGGCCGTTCTGAAGGACCCCGCCACACGGCCCGTTCCGCAGGTTCTTCGGGCACCGCATCGGGCACGACATCCCGGTCGAGTGCAGGATGCACTGGCCGCACATCCGGCAGTCCCAGATCGCGACCTTGGACCCGCGCTCGACCAGCAGGATCGCCTTGCGGACGCCGGTCACGGGCGGCGCCGTGGCCGGTGGCCGTCGGTCGAGCCTCGTCCTCGCCATACGCGGGCCTCCGCCCGCCGGGCGCGCCTCAGCGGAGCGACCCCGCGGGCACCTCCTTGCGTGGATCCACGAACGGGATCGCCGCGGTGCGGCCTCGCACCATGCCGTCCGGCGTCTCCACGTCGAGCTCGATGCCGGGCTCGGCGAGATCGATCGGGACCCACACGTAGCCGATGTTCTTGCGCAGGCCGGGCGACCAGACCGCGTCGGTCACCCTGCCGACCTGCTCGCCGTCGCGATGCACGGGCCAGAACCACTCGAGCTCGGCCGGGAGCTCGTCCATCTCGAGCTCGATGCCGACGAGCTTGCGGTCCACGCCCTCGCGCCGGATCCGCTCGAGGGCGTCCTTGCCGATGTAGTCCTGCGGCTGCTCCTCGACCAGCCGCTCGAGCCCCATCACGTGGAACGGCGTGTCGTCGATCGTCATGTCGGAGTTGAGGTTGAAGATCCCGGCCTCGATCCGCCGTGCCTCGCACGGCGCGGTCGCGCGGATCGCGTGCTCCTCGCCGGCCGCCATGATCGCGTCCCAGACGGTCGAGCCGCCGTCGGCGCCGAGCAGGTTGACCTCGAACCCCGGCACGGCGGTCCACCCGGTGCGCGTGATCATCACCGGGACGTCCGCGATCCGGAACTCGTCGCACCAGTAGTACTTCAGGTCGTAGATCGAGTGGCCGACGAGCTTCTCGAGCGTGAGAGCCGCCTTCGGCCCCTGTACCTGACAGGGGTAGACGTCGGGGAACGAGACCTCGGCGTCGAGGCCCGATGCGGCGGCGACGCCCATCGCGTAGAGGCCCGCGTCCCCGTCGGCGAGCTGCATCCACCAGCGGTTCTCGCCCACGTGCATCAGGACCGGGTCGTTCACGATGCCGCCGTGCGGGGCCGTGACGAGCATGTACTTCCCCTGCTTCACGGCACACTTCGTCAGGTCGCGGCAGGTGATCGTATCGACCAGGCGATCGGCGTCCGGCCCGCTCACCTCCACGGTGCGCTCGACCGCGACGTCCCACAGCGTGACGTCGTTCGTGAGCGCCCAGTACTCGGTCTCGGGGTCGTCGTAGTACGCGGGCAGGAGCATGTGGTTGTAGACGTCGTACGCCGAGCACCCGGCCCGCAGGGTGGCCTCGAAGAACGGCGACCGTCGGTACCACGGCCCGAAGTACAGGGTCGTGCTCCTCGCCAGCATGGCCTCGCGCTCGTTGGCCACCAGCGTCCCCTTCCGCTCCGGCGCCCGGGTCTCCCACCGGGCTGGAAGGTTGAATCTTCGTTCAACCACCCGTGCCGGCGCAACCGACCGCTACGACACCGGGATCTCCTTGTTCGGATCCACGAAGGGCATCTCGACCACGAGCCCGCCCCGGGTCCCCCACTCCGTCTGCACCGTGAGCTTCGTCCCGAGCGCCGAGCGCCCGGTCGGCACCCACGCGAACCCGATGTTCTTCCCGAGCCTCGGCGAGTAGATCGCCGAGGTGACCTTGCCGATCCGGCCGTCGCCCTCGACGACCGGCCACTTCGTGGCGTTGAGCGCCTCGAACGGCGCGCCGTCGAACTCGACGCCGACGAGCCGGCGCTCGACGCCTCGCTCGCGGATCCGCCGGAGGGCCGGAAGGGAGATGCTCGCCTCGTCCGGCAGGTCCCAGTCCACCAGCCGCTCGAGACCCATCTCCAGCGGGTTGTCCTCATACGTCATGTCCGCGCCCCAGTTGAAGATCGCGCCCTCGATGCGCCGGATGTCGCTCGGGCCGGTGGGCTTGATGCCGAACTCCGCGCCCGCCTCCATGATCGCCTCGTAGACCTCGACGCCCCGCGAGGTGTCCACGGTGTACACCTCGTACCCGACCTCCGAGGTCCAGCCCGTCCGGGTCACCACGACCGGGACGTCCGCGATCTCGGCGTGGCGCCAGTAGTAGTACTTAAGGTCGAGGATCCCCTCGCCGAGCAGCTTCACCATGAGCGGCTTGGACTTCGGCCCCTGCACCTGGAGCGGAGCCGCGTCCGCCTCGCGGATCGTGACGTCGAGGTCGGGGTAGGCGTTCCGGAGTCCGCGGGCGAACAGCAGGGCGTCGCTCGAGGCGAGCGCGAACCAGAACGTCGTCTCGTCCATCCGTGTGAGGACGGGGTCGTTGATGATGCCGCCGTCCGAGTCGCAGATCAGCACGTACTTCGCCTGCCCCACCGCGCACTTCGAGAGGTCGCGCGGGGTGAGCAGCTGCGCGAACGTGGATCCATCCGGGCCGGAGATCTCGAGACAGCGCTCGACCGAGACGTCCCACAGGGTCACACCATTGAGCAGCGCGTCGAACTCGGCCTCGAAGGAGTCGAAGCGGATCGGGAAGTACATGTGGTTGTAGACCGTGAAGCCCTTCGGGTCGTACTTCTGCGTGGCCTCGTAGTACGGGGTGCGACGGTTCCGCGCGCCCCGTTGTACCAGGCTCATGTCGAACGCCATCCGGTCCTCCTCGTGCATCGTCCGACGCGCGACCGGGCGGCCGCCGCCGCTCCCCCACCGGGATGCGCGGGTATCGTGCGGCCGGTGCCAACCCCCGGCAACCAGCGGCTCTGACCACTGGTCAGGCTGGCGCACCAAGGCCGGGCAGCGCGTTCGCGCGAGATGCGACCGGCGGTCAGCCGACGGGCTCGGCGTGCGGCGCGAGGATCGGCGGCGGCTTCGTGGCCACGCCGTCGAGGTATCCGCGCGCGACCATCGCCATGAACGCGTGGACCTCGTCCTCGCTCGAGGAGAAGACCCCGGGTCGGAAGCCGCGCGACTGAAGCCCGCGGTGCACGGACTCGCACGCGAGCCAGTCCTCCCTGTTCGTGATGTCCCAGAACTCGGACGCGTACCGAGGATCGAAATCCGCGCGGTCCCTCGCCTCGGGCGGGAAGAGCCACAGGCACTCGACCTTCGTCTCGCCGGGACCGATCGGCTCGAAGCGATGGGTCATCACGTAGTCGGGATGCAGGCTGATGAGGAGGTTCGGGAACAGGCCGTAGTAGTACACCTCTCGAGCCTGCCGATCGGAGAGACCGCGGATCCGCACTCCCCTCGACGCTCCCGTCAGCGACATCGTCTCGGCGAAGTCCATCAGCTCCATCGAGCCGCCGACCCACAGGCCGTCGTGCGGGTGGTTCTCGCCCGAGTCCACCGGCGTCACGACGCAGAGCTCGGGGTGGATGCTCGGGCAGTGGTAGCACTCGTGGTAGTTCTCGGTGATCGTCTTCCAGTTCGCGCGGATCACGTACTCGTGGCTGGCGCCGACGAACATCCGCTCGGGCTCCCACGGCGCGACGAAGCCGTCGAGGTTGCCGACGGTCTCGGCGAGCGTCGGCGCGCACCCGTCCGCGTTGACGAAGACCCACCCGTGCCATTCGTCGATCCGTGCGCCGATCAGTGGGTAGGCGTCCTTCTCGAACCCCGGCATCTCGCCGAAGCGGGGTGCACCCCTCAGCCGGCCGTCGAGTCCGTACACCCACGCGTGGTACGGGCACTTGATCGCTCGAAGGTTCCTGGTGCCGCCGGGCTCGAGCAGCTCATGCGCGCGGTGCCTGCATGTGTTGTGGAACCCACGGAGCTCGCCCCCTTCGTCGCGGACGAGCAGGATCCCCTCGCGGCCGATGCGAACGGCGCGCTGGTCCCCGGCCTTCCGGAGGTCGTCCGCCCGCCCGACACAGAGCCACCCCCGCTCGAAGAAGTGCGTGGTCTCCCAGTCGAAGACCGCCTGCGAGGTGTACGCCTCGGCCGGCAGGGTCCGGCTGTCGGGCAGGCTCGGCGCGAGGACCTCCCGCAGCTCGGTAGCCCGGATCGGCGCGGCGACGTCCGTCATCGTTCCCCCACCCCCTTCGTCCCGATTGAACGGCCGTTCAGGTCGAGGGCGGAGCCTACCAGCGGCTCCTCGCGAACGCCAGCATCGGCGCTGACCGGGGGTTGTGCCGGCGGTCAGCCCCAGGATCCCCTCAGCCGAGATCGTCGGCTTCGTAGACGCGCTCACCCTCGACCAGGGTGAGGACCACCTTCGCCTCGGCGATCTCGGCCGCCGGATGGGCGAACAGGTCGCGGTCGACCACGGCGAGATCCGCGTACTTGCCCACCTCGATCGATCCGGTCACTTCGTCGAGGTGGTTCACGTACGCGGACCCGATCGTGAACCCGGCGATCGCCGTGGCGAGGTCGATCCGCTCGTCGGGCAGGAACACCTCGCGATGCTCGACCTTGTACGGGTAGTCCTCGGGCATGACCCGGTTGACCGCCACGTGGATCTGCTGGATGGGGTCGGGGCTCGAGACGCTCCAGTCGCTCCCCATCGCGAGCATCGCGCCGGCCCGCACGAGGCTGCCGAACGGGTACTGCCACGTCCACCGCGGCTCGCCGAGGAACGGGATCGTGAGGTCGTCCATCTGCGACTCGTGCGCCGCCCACAGCGCCTGGGCGTTCGCCACCGCACGGAGCTCGCGGAACCGCGGGACGTCGTCCGGATGCACGACCTGGATGTGAGCGAGGTGGTGCCGATGGTCGTTCGGCCCGTTCGCCCGGAGGGCGGCCTCGACCGCGTCGAGGGCCTCGCGCACCGCGCGCTCGGCGAGCGAGTGGAAATGGACCTGGAAGCCCTCGGCGTCCAGCCGGGTGACGGCCTGCTTCATCAGTTCGGGCTCCACGAAGGAGATGCCGCGGTTCTCGGTCGCGTGGCCGTGCCCGTCGAGGTACGGATCGAGGACGGCCGCCGTGAAGTTCTCGCACACGCCGTCGACCATGATCTTGATGCTCGTCGGTGCGAACCGACCGACCGGACCGCGGGCTCGCGACGCGACGAGCTCGGGGATCTGCTCGAGGCCGCGATGCCGGTCCCACCACAGGGCGCCGACCACGCGCGCGGTGAGCTTGCCCCGCTCGGCCACCGCGAGGTAGGCCTCGAGCGTCGGGTACGAGCCGCCCACGATCGCGTCCTGCCACGCCGTGATGCCGAGCGCGTGCAGGTACCGCTGCGCCTCGAGGAGTCCCTGCTCCCACTCCTCGTTCGTCGGCTCGGGGGCGAGGTCGGCGACGAGCGCCTGCGCGCCCTCATGCAGCGTGCCGGAGGGCTCCCCAAGATCGTCCCGCTCGATGCGCCCGTCCCGCGGATCCGGCGTGTCTCGCGTGACGCCGGCCATCTTCAGCGCCTTCGAGTTCACCCAGCCGCTGTGGCCGTCGCGGTTCGGGAGGTAGACCGGCCGGTCCGGGACCAGCTCGTCGAGGACGTCCTTGGTCGGTGTGCCGCCGGGGAAGACGTCCATCGCCCACCCGCCACCGAGGATCCACGGCACGCTCGGATGCGACTCGGCGTAGGCGCGGATGGTGGCGCGGTAGGCGTCGAGTCCCCAGACGTCGTGGAGATCGCACAGGAGCATGTCCACGCCGGACGCCGGGGGGTGCACGTGCGCGTCCTGGAACCCTGGCAACAGCATGCGGCCGCGGAGGTCGATCACCTCGGTCCCGGACCCCACCAGATCGCGGATATCGTCGTCCGTCCCAACGGCGGCGACCCGCCCATCCTTCACGGCGACGGCGTGAGCCCGGCGACGGGCCGCGTCCACCGTGTAGACCGCTCCGTTCACGAAGGCCAGATCGGCCGAACCGTTCGACGACATCGTGCGGGTCCTTTCATCCACGGGCACGCAGGAGCATATCCGGCCGACGGACTATGCTTCAGCGCAACGTCGGGAGGGGGCTCCGGATGCACACATCGAGGTTGGCCGCCGTGCTGTCGCTCGTCCTGCTCGCGTCGGTAACCCTGGTCGGGACGACTGCGGCGCAGGTTCCTCCACCGGTCTTCGAGCTGCGTGTGATGACCTTCAACATCTGGTACGGGGCGACGGCCACCGACCTCGGCAAGGTCGTCGAGGCGATCCGAGCGGCCGACGCCGACGTCGTCGGCATGCAGGAGCCGTACGCACGTCTGCGGCGCATCGCACGCGAGCTGGACTTCTACGCCTCGCCGCGGATGCACGTCATCTCGCGGTTCCCGATCCTAGAGCCGCAAGGCAGCAACGGCGCCTGGGCCTACCTCCTGCTCCCCGGTGGACTTGCCGCGATCCAGAACACCCACCTCCCCTGCTGCCCGTACACGCCCTACCGCATCGTGCACAAGGGGATGGACCGGACCTCCGCGCTCGAGCAGGAGACGCACACGCGCGTACGGAAGATCGCGAAGCAACTCGCCGCGCTCGAGCCCGTCCTCGCGGCAGGGATCCCGACCTTCTTCACGGGGGATTTCAACTCGCCCTCGTGGCGAGACTGGACGCGTGTCGCCGTCGAGGCGCGCGGACTCCCCTACCCGATCCGGTGGCCCGCCTCGCTCGCGATGGAGGACGCCGGCTTCGTCGATTCCTACCGAACCGTTCACCCCGACCCCGTGGCCGAGCCCGGTTTCACGTGGACCTCCGGGTATCCCGCCCCGTTCGTCTACGACTGGGAGGTCTTCGACCGCATCGACTTCGTCTGGGTGGCCGGCCCCGCCGAGCCGCTCGCGAGCCTCATCGTCGGCGAGTCCCGAGCGAACGCCGACATCGTCGTCCGACCGTACCCGAGCGATCACCGGGGGGTGGTCTCGACGTTCGCCGTCACGCCGGCGCCGCCCCCGGTGTTCGTCGCGGCGGAGAGCGAGCGATCACGCCTCGGCGCGCCGCTGGAGGTCGCCTTCCACGCATCCGGTGAGGCGGGCGAGCACCTCGTCCTGATCCCCTCCGGAGCGGCCGCACCCGCCTCCGAGCTCCCGACCGGCGCCGCTGGCACCACCGACGGGACCGTGGCGTTCGACACGACCGGGCTCGAGCAGGGCACGTACGACGTCGTCCTGCTCGACGGCTCGGACTCCGAGCTGGCCCGGGACACGGTCGTGCTCGTGGAGGACGGACAGCTGCCGATCCTCACCGTCGCGGACGACACGCTCGAGGGCGACCAACCGCTCGAGGTCTCGTGGGGGTACGCGCCGGGGAACCGGTACGACTGGGTCGGGGTCTTCCGCGCGGGCGTCTCGGCGAAGGAGGGGTCGATCAAGGCCTGGCGGTACATGGGCGCTCGCATCGACGGGAGCACACGGATGGCCGCCGGCGTGCGCGGCGCCGCCTCGTGGCCGCTCCCCCCAGGCGCGTACGAGGTCCGGATCTGCCTCGACGACAGTTACCGATGCCGGGTCTCCGCCGGCTTCACCGTGCTCGGCTGAGCCCTCACGCGAGGGCCACGAGCTCGAGGAGGTCGTCGCTCCAGAACTCGAGCTCGCCCTCGGGCATCATGAGCACCCGGTCCGGTGCGAGGGCCTCCACGAAGCCGATGTCGTGGCTCACGAGGATCATCGTGCCCTTCCAGGCGCTCAGGGCCTCGGCGACGGCGGTCCGGGATGGCGGGTCGAGGTTGTTCGTCGGCTCGTCGAGCAGGACCAGGTTCCGGCGACCGGCGACGAGCTGCGCGAGCGCGAGCTTGGTCTTCTCGCCACCCGAGAGGGTCCCTGCGTCCTGGAACGCCACCTCGCCGTGGAGCCCGAACATCCCGAGCAGCGAGCGGAGGTCCTGGTCGCTCGCGTCCGGCGACTCGCCACGGACGTGCGCGAAGACCGGCACCCCGTCGCGGAGGCCCTCGTGCTCCTGCGCGTAGTAGCCGAGCGAGACCCCGGCGCCGAGCCGGAACGCGCCGGTATCCGCCTCCGAGACGCCGGCGAGGATCTTCAGGAGCGAGGTCTTCCCGGCCCCGTTCAGCCCCATCACGAGCAGGCGCTCCCCGCGCCCGACGGTGAAACCGATGTCCCGGAACACCGGCGGCCCGCCGTACCCCTTGGCGAGGTCCGTCGCCTCGAGCACGAGGTTGCCCGAGTGCGGCGGATCCGGGAATCGATACCGGACGCGGCGTTCCCTCGCCGGCCCCTGAACGGCGTGCGCCTCCAGGTGGGACACGCGGGAGTCGAGCGTCTTCGCCTTCCGCGCGCGTTTGGCCGTCGAGCCGCGCATCGAGTCGGCGAGCGTCTCGAGCCGCTTGATCTCGGCCTGCTGCCGCTCGGCGAGGGCGGTGAGGCGCTCCTCGTCGCGCTTGCGCGCATCCCGATAGGCCGAGTACGTGCCCCGGTACTGCACGACGCCGTCCCGGTCGAGGTGCAGGATGCGCGTGATCGAGGCGTCGAGCAGCGCGAGGTCGTGGCTCACGACCATGAGCGCGCCCTTGTACCCGGCGAGGAACCTCATCAGCCAGACCTTCGCGTCGCTGTCGAGGTGGTTCGTCGGCTCGTCGAGCAGCAGGGCGTCCGAGCCGGCGAACAGGATCCGGGTCAGCTCGAGTCGCCGACGCTCGCCGCCCGAGAGCGCGGGCACCGGGAGGTCGAGACGATCTTGCGCGAGCCCGAGGCCGCTCGCGATCCGCCGCACCTCCGCCTCGCCCGAGTAGCCCCCGGCCGCCCGGTACCGCTCCTCGAGCTTCGTGAACCGCGCGATCCGCGTCGCGGTCGGGCGCTCCTCGAGGGCGACCCGCTCCTTCTCCAGGCGGGCCGCCATCTCCAGGAGCTCGCGGGCCTGGAGCACGTGCTCCAAGCCGGTGTGCAGCTCGTCGGCGCGGTGCTGTCGCGGATCCTGCCGCAGGTACCCGAGCTGGCCCCGGACGCGGACCGTCCCTGCGAGCGCCGTCGCCTCGCCCGCGATCACCTTGAGCAGGCTCGTCTTGCCCGCGCCGTTGCGCCCGACGACGCCGACCTTGTCGCCGCGCCGCAACAGCAGCGTGAGGCCCTCGAGGATCGGCAGGCCGGCGACCTCGACCGACAGGTTCCGGACCTCGAGCACGCTCATCGACGGGGACCTCGTGGGACGTGGGACGGGGAGCGGCTGGACATCGGACGACCTCCTCCGAGGGGCATGAGCACACGAGCGCCGACGGGCGCAGGGTGGCCGAGGGAGGCGGTCCTAGCTCACGCCGCGAGTCTAGCAACGACCCGGCGGCGGAGCGAGGTCCCGCCACACGGCGATCCGGCGAGCGATACTGGCCACGGATGAGCAGCAGGGAGCCGACGCCGGCGAAGCGAGCACGTGCCCGAGAGGCGCTGCTCGCCCCCTCGCGCCGGCCCGGAGATCCGCGCGTGCCGGATCGCGGGCGGGCGGTCCGCGCCTGGGTCCTGCTCGGCGGAGGGGTCCTCGGCATCCTGCTCGTCCTGTGGATCGGCACCAAGCTGCTCGGGGGCGGCGGGGACGACGGGTCGGCCCTCACCACGACCGGGATCTCGGGGTCCACCGGGACCGGCGCGGCGCCCTTCGCCGACCCGCCGCCGGAGGGCTCGGTGTCGGCGGTGTTCCCACACGGCGTGGCCGGGACTCGGCTCACGCTCAAGGTGCTCGCGCTCGGTGACAACCCGGAGATCTGTCACGCCGAGAGCGTTCGGGTCGGCGGAGACATCCGCACCGTCTACCATCACGGCTGCAGGTCCGGGGAGGACATCGACCGTGCGTTCTTCCTCGTCCGTCTCACGAACGTGACCGACTCGCGCGTCCCCGTGACGCTCGACGGGTTCCTCGTGACCGGTGCCGACGGTGCCGAGCACGAGGCGCTCGCCGCTCCTCCGCTCGGCATGTCGACGTCCCGCTTCTACCCGATCGAGACCGTGCTCGGCCCCGGCGCGAGCATCAAGCGCTGGGTGACGATCGACGGCTCGGACGGCGTCCATCCCGAGCGCCTCCGGTACGCGGACGGTCCCGAGACCCTGACGGAGCGGTTCCCAGACGCCTGGGTCTAGAGGTCTCCGTACGCCGGGCTGAACGTGTCGCACGCGTCCGGGTTCCCGACCTGGATCCCGGTCCGAAGCCACGTCGCGCGCTGCTCGGACGTTCCGTGCGTGAAGCTCTCGGGGTCGATGCGACCGCCGGTCGACTCCATGATCCGGTCGTCGCCGATCGCCGAGGCGGCGTTGAGTCCCTCCTCGATGTCGCCGGGCTCGAGGATGCCGGCGGCCTGCGCCGCCCGACCCCAGACGCCGGCGAAGCAGTCGGCCTGGAGCTCGAGCCGGACCGAGAGCTCGTTCGCGAGCGACGGGTCGGCCGCCGTGTCCCGCTGCACCTGGGCGTTGATCCCGAGGAGGGTCTGCACGTGGTGGCCGATCTCGTGGGCGATGACGTACGCCTCCGCGAAGTCGCCCGGGGCGCCGAACCGCTTCTCGAGCTCCTTGAAGAAGCTCGTGTCGAGGTAGACGAGCCGGTCGGCCGGGCAGTAGAAGGGACCCGTCGCCTGCGAGGCCGTCCCGCAGGCGCTCTGCGTGGACCCCGTGAACAGCACGATGCTCGTGGGCTCGTACGTCTTGCCTGCGCGCTCGAACAGGTCGGTCCAGGTCACCTGCACGTCGTCCCCCACCGCGTCGACGAACGCGCCGATCGTGTCTTGCGGATCCACCTGCGTGTCGTTCTGGCTCGCTCCGACGGTGCCCGCGTCGCCGAACGGGGAGAGTGCGTCGCCGATGGGGCTCCCGCCGCCGCTGCAGAGCCAGAAGGCTCCCATCACGACGACGAGCAGGACGATCGTGCCGATCGACAGGCCGCCGGCGCCGATCGGGAAGGGGAAGCCGCCGCCACTGCTGCCGGTGCTCGGGAAGCTCAGGCCGCCGAGACCACCCGAGCTCTCGCCGCGGCGGTCGATGATCCCGCCCTGGCGCCGGCGCAGCTTGGTGAGCTTCACGGGCCGAAGGATATCCCAGCGCGGGTTCGGCCAAACCCGGGAACCATCCGGTAGCCTTCCGCGCCGTGATCGAGCGCTCGGACGTCGTGGTGGTCGGAGCCGGTCAAGCGGGGCTCGCGACGAGCCACGAGCTTTCACGGCTCGGTGTCGAACACGTCGTCCTGGAACGGAACCGGGTCGGCGCCGCGTGGCAGGGACGCTGGGACAGCTTCTGTCTCGTCACCCCGAACTGGGCGACGAGGCTGCCGGGCTTCTGGTACGAGGGGGACGATCCGGACGGCTACATCCCGCGCGACGAGATCGTCTCCTACCTCGAGCGCTATGCCGCGAGCTTCGAGGCGCCCGTGCGTCAAGGCGTAGACGTCACCTCGCTCGAGCCCGCGGACGATGGCTTCGTCCTTCGGACCTCGGAGGGTGACATCCGGGCCCGCGCCGTCGTCGTGAGCACGGGTGCGTACCAGCGCCCGCACCGGCCCTCCGGCGCCACCACCCTGCCGTCGGACCTCCTGCAACTCGACGCCGAGGGGTATCGCAACCCCGACGCGCTGCCGCCGGGCCCGATCCTGATCGTGGGTAGCGGCCAGACCGGCTGTCAGATCGCCGAGGAGCTCCGGCTCGCCGACCGCGAGGTGTTCCTGGCCTGTGGTCGGGCCCCGTGGACCCCTCGGCGGCTCGGCGACCGCGACATCGTGTGGTGGGTCCACGAAAGTGGGTTCCTGTCCCAGCCGGTCGAGGGACTCCCCTCCCCCGAGGCCCGACTGTGGTCGAACGTGCTCGCGACCGGCCGGGACGGCGGTCACGACCTCCACCTGCGGACGCTCCGGGACTCCGGCGTCACGCTCCTCGGGCACTTCCTGGGTGCGGAGGGTCGTCGCGCTCGCTTCGCACCGGACCTCGCCCGAAGCGTCGCCTGGGGAGACGACCGCCACCGCGAGATCATGGGGCTCGTCCGCAAGCTCTGCGCCGAGCGGGGGCTCCCAACGCCCGACATCGCCGAACCGGAGCCCTTCGACGGCGCCTCGCCCGACGAGGTCGACCTCACGGGGTTCGGGGCCGTCGTCTTCTCGGGCGGGTTCCGCCCCGACTACGGGAGCTGGGTAAGGATGCCGGGCGCCTTCGACGGGTACGGCTTCCCGATCCATCACGAGGGCGCGAGCACCGTGGCCCCGGGGCTGTACTTCGTCGGCGTCCACTTCCTGCGCACGCGCAAGTCGTCGATCCTGCTCGGCGTCGGAGAGGACGCCACGATCGTCGGGGAGCAGATCGCCTCGGGTCGCCGAGCCTGACCGGTCGAGGTAGCGTTCCGGCTGCAGCGCCCGGCATCAGCGGGAGGATCGATGACGCCTCGCACGCCAGCCGAAGACCAGTCGGGTCAACGGCGCGTGAACCAGTCGATCCGGCGCGTCGTGGAGCACGCCGCGGTCGAGCTCACCGCCGCCCGCGAGGTGGTGGAGGCGGCCAAGGCTTACATGGCTGCGCCGAGCGAGGAGCTCGCTGAGGCGCTCAACGCCGCGCTCGCCCACTACGACGACGTGACCGACGGACGGTCGGCTAGCAGCCCGCCCGCTTCCACGCCGCCTCGGCCTCGAGGTAGGCCATGATCTGGGACGGAGGCGGACCCTTGCCCACGCCGATGACGTAGATGCTCCCGGGCCCTGGGGTCGTGTCCCGGCTCCAGATGCTCGAGCCTCGCGGCATCCAGCCGGTCGCACGACGTGTGATGCAGGAAGGAGAGCACCCCCAGCCACATCCCGAACGCGGCCGCGAGCGCCAGGACGACCAGCGGGCCCTTCACCGAGCCCTTCGCCCAGTCGAGAAGGTCACCAGGTCCTCCCTCGCAGGTGGGATGCCTCTAGGTCGTCGGCCGAGCTCACCACCGGAGGAT
>JBLNAW010000321.1:0-2908 GCA_050259555.1 Solirubrobacterales bacterium | reverse complement strand
TCACGCCTGCCTCGGAGCTCCTGCACGAGCTCTCCCGGCTGAAGAACTTCAACGTCATCACCTTGCAGGCCGAGGACGAGATCGCCGCCGCCGGGATCGCTCTCGGCGCCTCGTTCGCGGGCAACCTCGGCGTCACCGGCACGAGCGGTCCCGGGATGGACCTGAAGGCCGAGATGATGGGCCTCGCGGTGATGCTCGAGCTGCCGATGGTGATCGTCGACGTGCAGCGTGCCGGCCCGTCGACCGGCATGCCGACGAAGACCGAGCAGGGAGACCTGCTCCTCGCGCTGTTCGGACGGCACGGCGAATCCCCGATGCCCGTTGTCGCCGCGAAGTCGCCTGCCCACTGCTTCGACGCGGCGATCGAGGCGACGCGCATCGCGGTGACGTTCCGGACGCCGGTGATCGTGCTCTCGGACACGTTCCTCGCGAACTCGTCCGAGCCGTGGCTGATCCCCGACATCGCGGATCTCCCGACGTTCGAGCCGAACTTCGCCACCGGTCCCAACGCCGGCACTGAGTTCATGCCGTACCTGCGCGACGAGAACTTCGCTCCTCCGTGGGCGATCCCGGGTACGCCGGGCCTGCGCCACCGGGTGGGCGGGCTCGAGAAGGACGAGTCGGGATCGATCAGCTACGACGCCGACAATCATCAGCGGATGACCGACCTGCGAGCGGCGAAGGTCGACCGCGTGGCCGACGGCATCCCGCCGCTCGAGGTCGACGACCCCGACGGCGACGCCGAGCTGCTCGTGCTCGGGTGGGGCTCGTCCTACGGTTCGATCCAGGCGGCGGTACGGCGTGTGCGCGAGACGGGCCGCAAGGTCGCGACGGCACACCTCGTGCACCTCAACCCCTTCCCCCGCAACACGGGCGAGGTGGTTGGGAAGTACCGCAAGGTCCTCATCCCCGAGATGAACACCGGCCAGCTCGCCATGCTGGTCCGCGCGCGATACCTGGTGGACGTGCGCAGCTACTCGAAGGTGCAAGGGATGCCCTTCTACGCGGAGGAGCTCGAGACCGAGATGCTGAAGGTGATGGACGAGTGAGTGACCCGGAGATGCTCGACAAGGACGCGGGCAACGGCGCGAGTGCCGTCGGCACGCTGACGAAGAAGGACTTCTCGACCGCGAACGAGGTCCGGTGGTGTCCGGGCTGCGGCGACTACGCGATCCTCGCGACCGTCCAGTCCTTCATGCCGGAGCTCGGCATCGCACCGGACGACACGGTGTTCATCTCGGGTATCGGGTGCTCGGGGCGGTTCACGTACTACCTGGACACGTACGGGATGCACGGGATCCACGGACGCGCGCCGGCGATCGCGACCGGCGTGGCGACGGCGCGACCCGACCTGAACGTGTGGGTGGTCACGGGGGACGGCGATGCGCTTTCGATCGGCGGCAACCACCTGATCCACGCGCTCCGGCGGAACGTGAACCTGCGGATCCTGCTGTTCAACAACCAGATCTACGGGCTCACGAAGGGTCAGTACTCGCCGACGAGCGAGGAGGGCAAGGTCACGAAGTCGACGCCGTTCGGCTCGGTCGACCACCCGTTCAACCCGATCGCCCTCGCGCTCGGCGCCGAGGCGACCTTCGTCGCGCGGACGATCGACAACGACCGCCAGCACATGACCGAAGTGCTCCGCCGGGCGGCGGCGCACCGCGGGACGGCCTTCGTCGAGATCTACCAGAACTGCAACGTCTTCAACGACGGTGCGTTCGACATGCTCCGCGAGAAGCAGCACGGGATCCACAACCAGATCCGGCTCGAGCACGGGCAGCCGATCGTCTTCGACGAGGGCACGCGCTGCATCTCGGTCGGCGAGAACGGCCGCCTCGTGATCACGGAGATCGCGAACACGCTGAAGGACCGGATCGTCACGCACGACGAGCACGGACGTCCGTCGCTCGCGTTCGCGCTCGCGCACACGGCCGGTCACGGTCCGACCGAGCCCACGTGCATCGGCGTGTTCCGCGAGGTCGAGCGACCGGTCTACGGCGAGGCGATCACGGCGCAGATCAAGCTCGCGACCGAGCGCCTCGGCGAGGGGAGCCTCGAGAAGCTACTGCGCTCCGGCGACGTCTGGACCGTCGAGTAGCTCGAGCGCGTCAGGAACCCGGCGCGTAACGGGACATCGCCTCGTCGGAGGAGGCCTCCACCCGGCGGAGCTCCTCGACGAGCCGGGGAAGGGCAGCGAGGAAGCGCTCGACGTCCTCCGACGTGGTCTCCCGGCCGACGCCGACGCGGAAGCTCGGCCGGCCGGGCATGCCCATGTGCTCGAGCACGGGGGAGGCCTCGGCCGGCAGACCCGAGCAGTTCGAGCCGGCCGCGAGGCGGAACCCTCGGTCGTCGAGGGACATGCTGAGGATCTCGGCGTCGAGATCGGCGACCGAGAAGCAGACGAGGTGCGGCACGCGCTGGGTGCGGTGGCCGTGGACCTCGACGCCCGGGATCTCGGCGAGGCCACGGCGCAGGCGGTCGGTGAGCGCCCACTGGCGGGCCGCCTGGTCGCCGCTGTCCTCGAGCGCGGCTCGAAGGGCGGCGGCCATCGAGACGACCCCCGGGATGTTCTCCATCCCCGAGCGGCGACGGCGCTCGCGGTCGTCGCCGCAGGGGTAGGCGGCCACCGGGACCCCGCGCCGCACGTAGAGCGCGCCGACCCCGGGCGGACCGCCGAACTTGTGGGCCGAGAGCGAGAGCAGATCCACTTCGAGCGCCGAGGTGTCGAGCGGGAGGCGTCCGGCCGTCTGGCAGGCGTCGGTGTGGAAGAGCACGCCGGCCTCTCGGCACAGGCGGGCGGCCTCGGCGATCGGCTGCATCGTGCCCGTCTCGTGGTTCGCGTGTTGGATCGATCCGAGGAGCGTGCCCGCCGTGCGGATCTCGCTCGCGAACCGGTCCAGGTCGA
>JBLNAW010000320.1:0-4986 GCA_050259555.1 Solirubrobacterales bacterium | reverse complement strand
GCGGCGCGGGTGACTTCGGCGTCGACCCGAACGTCGAGCGGGTCGTCGCGCTCGAGCCCGACCTGTTCCTGACGATCAGCGGCGGCGACGCGTGGAAGGCCGAGCTGCGCGACCTCGGCGTCCCGGTCGTGACGCTGAACGCGACCGACTTCGCCGACCTGCTGAAGGACATCCAGACGGTTGGGACGCTCACGGGTGCCTCGGCGCAGGCGAAGGCGCTGGTCGAGGACATGGCGGCACGCGCCGATACCGTTGCGGCGCAGGCGACCGAGCGCGTGAGCTGCTTCTTCGAGGTCTACTACCCTCCGCTCACGACGGCCGGCCCGAACACGTTCGTCTACGACCTCCTCGAGCGGGCCGGATGCGATCCCGTGACGGCGGGTGCGAAGAGTGACTATCCGGAGTGGTCGGTCGAAGATCTCGTCGCCTCGGCCCCGCAGGTGTACCTCGCGACCTCGGACTCGGTGAAGAGCCCTGGGGCGATCGCGAAACGGCCCGGCTTCGACGCCATCGCGGCGGTCGCGGCGGGGAACGTCGTCCTCGTGGACGGGGACCTCGTCACGCGGCCGGGACCTCGGGTCGTCGACGGGCTCGAGCAGCTCGCGGCGGCGCTCCACTCCTCGGGGGACTGACGTGCGGGTCGGGGTCGGGCGCTACCGGCTCGTGCTCCTGGTGCTCGCGCTCGGTCTCGCGGGCTCGGTGCTCCTCGCGGTCGGGGTCGGGGCGGTCGGCATCCCTCCGGGATCGGCGGCGCGGCTGGTGTTGTGGAAGCTCGGTCTGATGGACCGTCCCGACGTCCCGCGCTCGATCGAGGTGATCCTGTTCCAGCTCCGGATGCCGAGGGTGGCGCTCGCGGCGGTGGTCGGCCTCGCGCTCGCGACGAGCGGCGCGCTGTTCCAGGGGCTGTTCCGGAACCCGCTCGCCGACCCCGCGATCATCGGGGTCTCGAGCGGCGCGGCCCTCGGCGCCGTGGCGGTGATCGTGCTCGGTGGGGGAGCCCTCCTCGGAGGGCTCGGCGTGTCCGTCGCGGCGTTCGTGGGCGCGATGCTGACGGCGTTCTTCGTCTACCGGCTGGCCCGCGTGGGACCGACGGTGCACGTCGCGACGCTCCTGCTGGCGGGCATCGCCGTGGCGGCCGTGATCTCGGCCGCGATGTCGCTCGTGATGTCGTTCGCGGGGGAGGAGATCCGGAGCATCTACTTCTGGCTGCTCGGCGGGCTCTCGGCGCGAGGGTGGACGGCGATCTGGGTGGTGTCGCCCCTCGTGGCGATCGGCGTCCTCGGCTCCCTCGTCCTCATCCGGGACCTGAACCTCGTCGCGCTCGGCGAGGAGCGAGCGGCGCAGCTCGGGGTCGACGTCGGCCGCTTCAAGTGGCAGGCGGTCGCGCTGGGCGCGCTGCTCGCCGGGGCCGCGGTCTCGGTGAGCGGTGTTATCGGGTTCGTCGGCCTCATGACCCCGCACGTCCTGCGGCTCGTGGTCGGCGCCGATCACCGGCGGCTCCTGCCGGCCGTGCTCCTCGCGGGACCGATGTTCCTCGTGCTCGCGGACCTGGTCTCCCGTGTAGCGCTCGCGCCGCAGGAGTTGCCGCTCGGGGCGGTCACCGCGCTCGTCGGCGGGCCGTTCTTCCTGTTCCTGCTCCGTCGAGAGCGGAGGAACGCCGGTGCCCCCGCCTGAGCCGCTGCTCGCGCTCGAGGACGTCACCGCGGGTTACGGGGGTGCCGTCCCGACGCTCCGAGGGGTGAGTCTCGAGGTCCGCCCCGGCGAGGTCGTCGGCCTCGTCGGTCCGAACGGCTCGGGCAAGACGACCCTCGTCCGCGTGGCCTCGCGCGCGCTCCGGCCCGAGGGGGGAAGCGTCCGCGTGGCCGGGCGAGATCCGTACGCGACGTCGGGCCGCGAGGTCGCGCGGCTCGTCGCCGTGGTGCCGCAGGACGTACTGCCGGCGTTCTCCTTCACGGCGTTGGAGATGGTGCTCATGGGCCGTACGCCGTACCGCTCGGCCTGGGGCGGCGGCGGGGCGGAGGACTGGGCCCGGGTGCGTGCCGCGATGGCTGCGGCGTCGGTCCAGCACCTGGCGGACCGTCCGCTCGAGGAGCTCTCCGGCGGCGAGCGGCAGCGGGTCGTGCTCGCGCAGGCACTCGCGCAGGACGCGCCGGTGCTCCTGCTCGACGAGCCGACGAGCCATCTCGACATCCGACACGTCGTGGACGTGCTCGGGATCGTCCGGAGCCTCGCCGAGCGCGACGGCACCGCCGTCCTCGCGATCCTGCACGACCTCAACATCGCGGGCGCGGCCTGCGATCGCCTGGTCGTGCTGGACCGGGGCGAGGTCGTCGCCGAGGGGGAGCCCGCCGCCGTCCTGACGGGAGACCTCCTCCGCGACGTGTATGGCCTCGAGGCCGACGTGGTCTCGGACACCGTCACCGGTCGGCCGTGGATCCGTCTCGGCGCGCCGAGGGCGATCGTCGCGCCGACCGGTCGCCGAGCGCACGTCGTGGGGGGCGCCGGCAGGGGCGCGCCGCTCATGCGCCGTCTCGCCGAGGCCGGGTACGAGGTGAGCGTCGGGGTCCTGCACGCGAGCGATACCGACCACGTGACCGCCGAGCGCCTGAACCTCGTTCGGGTGAGCGTGCCGCCGTTCTCGACGATCGACCGCGAGAGCGCGGAGACCTGTCGCGGCCTCATGGAGGCGGCCGACCTCCTCGTCGTGTGCGACGCGCCGTTCGGACCCGGCAACGTGGAGAACCTACGGCTCGCGCTCGCCGCCGCCTCGACGGGCGTGCGGGTCGTGATGCTCGAGCAGGTTCCCATCGTCGAGCGCGACTTCACGGGGGGCGAGGCGACGGAGCTCTGGACGGCGCTCCGGCGAGTGGCGACGGTCGTCGGGACCTACGACGAGGTGGCGCTCGAGGCGGGGTGAGCGAACGGCACGACGTTGTCCGCGCCTTCGGGCGTCGCGGACGGCGTGGGGGGCTCCACCGCGGCGTCCGGCGCGAGATGGGGCTGCTCGGTGACCCGCTCGCCGACGTGATGCGGCAGGCAGAACGACACGCGCGTCCCACCGGCGGGCAGCGGATCGGCCCACAGGATGCCGCCGTGCTGGACCACGAGCTGTCGAGCCATGTGGAGGCCGACCCCTGCCCCCGCCCGTTCCTTGCGCAGGATCTCCTCGCCCGCGGTGAAGGGCTCGTGGAAGGCCTGAGCGGCGGTGCCTCGACCGAGGCCGGGACCTCGATCGGTGATCGAGACGACGACCCCTTCGTCCATCGAGCGGGCCCGCAGCTCGACCGGACGCTCCTCGGCCGTGTAGCGGCACGCGTTGTCGAGGATCTGCCGGACCACCTCGGCGAACCGGACGGGATCGGCCGAGGCCGACAGGGTCTCCGGGATCGCGCGATCGATCGTCACCTTCGGGTACTGGCGGTCGAGCTGGTCGGCCACGTGGCGGAGCAACGGCGACAGGTCGACCTCGGTGACCTTGAGGGTCAGGGTGCCGCGGTCCAGATCCGCGATCGTGAGCATCTCGTCCACGAGGGTCATGAGCTTCTCGAGCGAGGCCTCCAGCTGACCGAGGAACTCGTCCTGCTCGTCCTCGGGGATCCCGCGATGCTTGAGGACGTAGGCGATGCCCTTCGCGACCGTGACCGGGGTGCGGAGCTCGTGCGAGACGTTCGCGAGGAACTCGGCCTTGGCGGTCGTGAGCTCGTCGAGGCGTTCGGACGTCTCGAGGAGCGTGGTCTCGAGCTCTCGGCGCGCCGTGCTCTCGGCGGTGAGGCGCTCGGCGACCTGGAGGGCGACCCGGTGGCTGAGGGCAACGTTGCCGAGCAGCACGGCCTGGATCGCGCGCAGCACAGCGTCGCCCCCGTCCTCCTTCAGCAGGTACCCGGACGCGCCGGCGCCGAGGACCTCGGCGGCGGTGACGGGGGAGGGGACCGCGGTCCAGCAGAGCACGCGGGTCTCGGGCACGACCGCGAACAGGCGCCGGACGAGCTCGGAGCCCGCGAGGCCCTCGAGGCCGATCTCGAGCACGACCACCGCGGGCTGGGTCCTCGCCGCCACCTCCACCGCACGGAACCCGTCGGTCACCGCCTCGATCTCGAGGTCGGCACCCGAACGGAGCAGCGTGTACTGGAGCTGCGCGAGACCGTCCGCCGTGTCGCACAGCAGGACCCTGGTCGACATCACCAGAGGTATCGAACGGGTCCCGCCGTGGGTTGAGGGTCCGTCGGCCGAACGGGTGACTTACTCGACGAGCCCGCTGCGGATCGCGATCGCGACCGCCTGGGCGCGGTCGTTCGCGCCGAGCTTCTCGAAGATCCGCTCGAGATGCGTCTTCACCGTGTGGGGGCTGATCCCGAGGTCGTGCGCGACCTCCTTCGTGGTCGCCCCATAGGCGACCTTCTGGAGGATCTCCTTCTCGCGCTTCGAGAGCGGCGGGGACTCGACGCGCTTCTCGGCGAGCTGCACCTCCTCGATGAACGCCCGCGTGAGGGCCGGGTGGATCACGGCCTTGCCCTCGAGCGCGAGCCGCGCGGCGTTCACGAGCTCGTCCGCGTCGGCGTCCTTCAGCAGGTACCCCGAGACGCCGGCCTGGATCGCTTCGGAGATCGAGGCTCGCGACTCGTCCACCGTGAACAGGATCACCCGCGTGTCCGGAGACGCCACGCGGATCGCCTTGGTCGCCTCGATCCCGTTCATCCCCGGCATGCGCACGTCCATGAACACGATGTCCGGCGTGAGCTCGCCGGCCTTCACGATCGCGCTCTCGCCGCTGTCGGCCTCGCCGACGATGACCACGTCGTTCGCGAGATCCAAGGCGGCGTGGAGGCCCTCCCGGGTCACGGGATGGTCGTCGACGATCAGGACGCGGATCTCACTCATCGTTCTCCTAACGCCTATCGGTTCGCGAGACGCCTTTAGGATAGAGGTTCAGATCCCCGGAAGGAACGAACGGATGGACGAGGTCGAGACCCGGAACCAGGCGGCCGA
>JBLNAW010000319.1:0-3413 GCA_050259555.1 Solirubrobacterales bacterium | reverse complement strand
GACGGCTCGTCGCGGTACGTGGCGTGGTACGACTCCGGCCCGCAGGACCTCATCCTCGGTGTCGACGGGGACGTCGGTGGGCTCGCGATCGGCGTGCCGAGCCCGACCCCGACCCAGGTCGCGGTGCCCTCGAGCGCGCCGCCGCAGCAGTGCACGCCGGTCGTCGACGGGAAGGTGACGGTCGTCGCGCAGGGCATCGCCTTCACGGACGGCTCGTGCATCCAGGCTTCGCCCGGCGAGGCGTTCACGATCGTGTTCGACAACCGCGACGCCGGGACGCAGCACAACATCCAGGTCTTCGGCGGACCGCAGGTGAGCGGCTCGCCGACGTTCTCGGGCGACCTCGTCACCGGTCCGGACCAGGCCGAGTACGAGATCCCAGCGCTCGACGCGGGGGAGTACGCCTACAACTGCGTGGTCCACCCGACGATGCTCGGGAGGATCGTCGTCGGCAAGGGCGGCGCGACCGGTGCGACAGGTGCCACGGGCGTGACCGGCACGACCGGGGCCACGGGTCCCACCGCGGCGACGGGCTCGGACGGCGGCGGGGCGATGGTGTCGGTCACGGCCCAGGGGATCGCCTTCGACACCAGCACCATCACGCTGAAGGCCGACGTCGAGAACACGATCATGTTCACGAACAACGACGCCGGGATCCAGCACAACATCGCGATCTTCAAGGACTCCTCGATGAAGGAGCAGCTCTTCAGCGGCGACCTGGTGACGGGCGTGGGATCGGCGACCTACACGGTCCCGGCCCTCCCTGCGGGCGAGTACTACTTCATGTGCATCGTGCACCCGCAGATGAACGGCACCGTGGTCGTCGAGTAACGCCTCCATCCCCGGTCGTCCGAAGGACCGCGGCTAGGATGAGCATGTGAGCGTCCCAAGGCCGCAGACCGCCCAGATCCCCGATCAGCCCGGCGCCTACCTGTTCCGAGATGCCGACGGCCGCGTCGTCTACGTGGGGAAGGCGCGCTCGCTCCGCAAGCGGCTCGCGAACTACTGGGGCAAGCCGCTGCACCCGCGCACCGAGGCGATGACGGCCGCGGCGACGACCGTGGAGTGGATCGTCGTCTCGAGCGAGGTCGACGCCCTCCTGCTCGAGTACAACCTGATCCAGGAGCACCTGCCTCGGTTCAACATCCGGTACCGGGACGACAAGTCCTACCCGTACCTGGCACTCACGGTGGGCGAGCGCTGGCCGCGAGCGCAGGTGCTCCGGGGCACCAAGCGCAAGAACGTCCGGTACTTCGGCCCGTTCGGACACGCGTACGCGATCCGCGAGACGCTCGACGCCCTGACCCGCGTGTTCCCGGTGCGGACCTGCTCGAACGCGTTCTTCGACCAGCGCGCGCGGGCGCGCCGGCCCTGCCTGTACTTCGACATCGGCCGGTGCTCGGGGCCGTGCGTGCCCGAGGCCACCGGCGTGACGGAGGATTCCTACCGAGCCGACGTCGAGGCCCTCGCGGACTTCCTCGGAGGGAACGAGCGGCCGGTGCTCGCGCGCCTGGAGCGTGAGATGCGAGCCGCGGCCGAGCGCCGGGAGTACGAGCTCGCGGCGAAGCACCGCGACCAGCTCGCCGCGGCGCGCCGAGCGCTCGAGCACCAGGAGATGGTCCTCACGCAGCCCGACGATCTCGACGTGATCGCGCTCGCCGAGGATGACCTCGAGGCCGCGTTCCAGGCGTTCTTCGTCCGTCGCGGGCGGGTGATGGGGCGCAAGGGCTGGATCGTGGACCGGGTCGAGGAGCTCGACCGACCGCAGCTGATCGCCTCGTTCCTGCGCGAGCTCTACATGGAGCGGCCGGAGGTCCCACCGCGGATCCTCGTGCCCGAGCTCCCCGACGAGCGAGACGTGTTGGGTGCATGGCTCACCGAGCGGCGCGGCGGCCGCGTCCAGATCGCGGTGCCCGAGCGAGGGGCGAAGCGCAAGCTGATGGAGACGGTCGGCCAGAACGCCCGCGACCACTTCCAGCGCCACAAGCTGCGGCGGGCCTCGGACTTCGGTGCCCGGTCGCGAGCGCTGGCCCAGCTCGGCGAGGTACTCGGGCTCGAGCAGGGGCCGCTCCGGATCGAGTGCTACGACATCTCGAACCTCGGGCCGACCGACACGGTGGGCTCGATGGTGGTGTTCGAGGACGGTCTGCCGAAGCGCTCGGACTACCGGCGCTTCCAGATCAGGGGCGTGCCCGGACAGGACGATCTCGCGAGCATGGAGGAGATGCTCCGCCGGCGGTTCGCCCGGCCACGGATGGAGGCGGAGGGTGAGGATCGCAAGCCTCGCCGCTTCGCGTACCCGCCGGCGCTCGTCGTGGTCGACGGCGGCCGGGGACAGCTCGCGGTGGCGTCGAAGGTCCTGGCCGACGCCGGCCTGCACATCCCGGCGATCGGGCTCGCGAAGCGCCTCGAGGAGGTCTACTTCCCCGACCGCCCCGACCCGCTCCTCGTCCCCCGGGGCTCGGAGGCGCTCTTCGTGCTCCAGCACCTGCGCGACGAGGCCCACCGCTTCGCGATCACGTACCACCGCGAGCGGCGGGCCAAGCGCGCGCTCGCGTCACCGCTCGACGGCATCGCGGGCGTCGGCCCGACGCGCAAGAAAGCCCTGCTGAAGCGGTTCGGCTCGCTCGCACGGCTGTCGCGCGCGACCGTGGAGGAGATCGCCGAGACGCCGGGCATCGGTCCCGAGCTCGCGGACGCGATCCACGAGCGGTTGCACGTCCCGGGCTCCGAGCGGCGGGAGAGCGCGTGATGGCCGGTCGCACGCGAGACCGGAGCCTCGAGTCCGTTCGCCACGCGGCGGATACCGGGTTCACGATCATCACCGGGCTCTCGGGCGCGGGTCGCTCGGAGGCCGCGAAGTCGCTCGAGGACCTCGGCTACTTCGTGGTCGACAACCTCCCCCCGTCGCTCCTGCCGAAGATGGCCGAGCTCGCCGGCCGGCCCGGCGGACCCGGCGGGCGGGTCGCGATCGTCGTCGACGCGCGCGGAGGCGTGTTCTTCGGAGAGCTGTCGAAGGCGCTCGAGGAGCTCGAGCACCTCAGCATCCCGTACCGGATCGTGTACCTGGACGCCTCGGACGAGGTGCTCGTGAACCGTTACGAGGCCACGCGGCACCGTCACCCGCTCGCGCCGGCCGACCGAGTGGTCGAGGGTATCCGCAAGGAGCGCCTGATGATGGAGGGTCTCCGTGGGGAAGCGGACCTCATCATCGACACCTCGAAGCTCGGTCCGCACGAGCTCCGCGAGCGGCTCCGCGAGGCTCTCTCGGACGCCCCCGCCGAGCAGGGGCTCCAGGTCTCGCTGCTGTCCTTCGGGTTCAAGTACGGCGCGCCGCGAGATGCCGACCTCGTGATCGACGTCCGGTTCCTGCCGAACCCCCACTGGGTCGACGAGCTGCGGCCGCTCCCCGG
>JBLNAW010000318.1:0-7280 GCA_050259555.1 Solirubrobacterales bacterium | reverse complement strand
CCGGTCCCGCGAGGCCCGCAGAACAGGAACGCGTGGGCGAGCCGCCCCTCCTTCACCGACCCCATCAGGGCCCGGATGACGTGCTCCTGCCCGAGGACCTCGAGCGGCCCCTGCGGCCGGTACTTGCGGTACAGGGACTGGTACTGCTTCTCCTCGGCCACGCTTCCCCCTCGGATCGCCTGCCCCGCCGCGGGGAAGTGCGCGGGCAGAAGTCTAGTGGTGGCCGTGCACCCGCCGTCGACCACATCGAACCTGGTCGCATCACCAGCCGGTAGCTCCGGTCAGGCACGCCCGCGGCACCCGCCACGCCCCGCTTACGGCTGCTTCCTTCCGGACCTGACCGGGTTCACGGGATGACGTCGCGCGGGACCCAACCTTCAACGCTCCGTGCCGGGAGCAGACTCGGACCCGACGGGCCTCAGGCAGGGATTCAGCCCCGCTGAAGCGGATCGCGGGTTACAGGGCACCGCTAGCTCCCCGCCTAGCACGGCCACCGTCGCCGAGTATACGGCCGGCCTCCGTCGAGGCCGGTGGCGGGGAACCGGGGACGAGGCTAGGCTGCGCTCGATGATCGATCAGCCCCTTCCCATCCCCGGCAACGCCTGCGTCCACTGCGGGCAGGAGCTCACCTCGATGGGGATCCAGCAGCTCCGGGTCGGCGGCAGCACCGGCGCATGGAAGCTCTTGTTCGGTGAGTGGGCCGAGCTCGGCGAGGACATGCTCGCGCTCGAGGTCTTGGCGTGCGAACACTGCCGTCGCGTCGAGTTCAGGGTGCCGTCGCCGTAGGACGGGAATCCGGGCGGACCCAGACCTCCCAGGTCTCGAGCTCTCGGAAGCCGAGGCGCTCGTACATCGGGCGCGCCAGGTCGCTCGGCACGAGCCAGGCGAGATCGGCGGGGAAGGCACAGACGGCCGCGACCGTGAGGGCGGCGCCGATCCCCCGACCCCGGGCCTCGGGGAGGACGCCGACCCCGAACACGCCCGTCGCGCCGGCGCCTTCCTGGGCGACCGAGCCACCCACGGGCTCGTCGCCCCGCCACGCGAGGAAGGCTCGAGCGCCCTCGACGCCGACGAGCCCCGGCGCGAACACGCGCTCGGAGATCTCGAGGCTGGAGCCGAACGCGGTGGCGTCGACGCGCGCGTGCGTGAGGGCCTGGTCGCGGCGCTCCACGGGCTCGATCCGCACGCCGGGCGGGACGACGGCCTCGGCGACCGAGGCGATCTCGGCGACCATCACCGGCCGGGAGAGCAGTCGCTCGAGACCGGCCTCCCGTACGGCCCGGTCGAGCGCGGGCCACCGGCCGGGCGGGTAGTCCAGCCCGAACGCGTGCCCCCGGCGCGCCATCTCCTCCTCGCCCCAGGCGAGCGCCCACCGCGGGTCCGCCGGCTCGCGCTCGACGTACGCGGAGTTCAGTGAGGGCTCGGGGACGTTCGTGAGCGAGAGCACGAGGCCGTCGCGGTGGAGCACCTCGGCGCCGGCGACCCTCTCGCACCGCCGCCGCACGGCGAGGACCGAGGCCACCAGCACCCGATCGCGCACGTCCATCGGGGAACCGTACCCTCCGATACCCTTGCGGCGTGCTGCCCGTCCGCGCCCTCGTCGTCGACTTCGACGGAACCGCCTGCCTCCAGGACGTGTCCGAGGAGCTCCTCATCGAGTACGGCGAACCGGGATGGCCGGAGTACGACGACAAGGTCGACCTCGGCGAGATCGGTCTGCGCGAGGCCGCGAGGATCCAGTCCTCGATGCTCTCGGGCTCGCGCGAGGAGATGCTCGCGTACGCGCTCGAGCACGCCGAGCTGGATCCGACGTTCGCGCCGTTCGTCGCGTGGGCCGAGGAGCGCGATCTGCCGCTCGAGCTCGTCTCCGACGGGTTCGCGTTCTACATCCGGCCGATCCTCGAGCAGGCCGGACTCGGCCACCTGGCCGTCGTGACGAACGAGCTCGTGTTCGGGAGCGGGCGGCCCGAGCTCCGCCACCCGAACGGCCATCCCGAGTGCATCGGCTGCGGCACGTGCAAGATGCTCGCGGTGCAGCGCTTCCAGGCGAGCCGCGGGCCCGTCGCGTTCATCGGCGAGGGCCAGTCGGATCGGTACGGGGCGCTGTACGCGGACGTCGTGTTCGCGAAGCTCGGCCTCGTCGAGATCTGCGAGCGAGACGGCGTGCCGTACCGGCCCTGGGAGACCTTCGAGGACGTGGTGACCGTGCTCGAGACGATCCTGGAGCTGCCGGGTGCCGTCGCGCCGGTAGCCTGTCCCGGATGGACGCCGGCCTCGACCTCCCCGACGGGCTGACCTCGCGCGCGCCGACGCGCAACGATATCGGCGCGCTCACCGAGCTCATCGCGGCGTGCGAGCTCGATCTCGACGGTGTGGCCGAGATCGATCCCGGCGACGTCGAGATGTCGTTCGGCCGCGCCGGCTACGATCCCGCGCTCGACCGCGTGCTCGTGCACGAGGGCGAGCGGCTCGTCGGCTGGGCCGACGTCGGCCGGGAACGCGCCGAGGCGGACGTCCACCCGAGCCACCGCGGACGGGGGCTCGGCACCGCGCTCCTCGCGTGGACCGAGCGCCGCGCGCGGGAGACCGGCCGGACCGCCGTGAACCAGATGGTCACCGACGCGAACGCCGCCGCGGCGGCGCTCTTCCGCCTTCACGGCTACGCGCCGACCGAGACGGCCTGGCTCCTCCAGATCCGGTTCGAGGACGGCCCGCCGCCCACGCCGGCCGTACCCGAGGGCATCACGATCCGCCCGTTCGAGCGCGGCATCGACGAGCCCGCCGTCTACCGGGTCATCGAGGACGCGTTCAACGAGTGGCCCAACCCGACGCCACACACGTTCGAGGAGTGGGAGCGTTCGTTCCCCGCGCACCCCGCGTTCGCGCCCGAGCGCTCACCCCTCGCGTTCGACGGGGACGAGCTGGTCGGCGCGACCGTGTACCTCGACTACCCGAGCTCGGACGAGGGCTGGGTCCAGCAGCTCGCGACGAGGGCGACGCATCGTCACCGCGGGATCGCACGGGCGCTCCTGCACCACGCGTTCGCCGCGGCGTACGCGAGCGGGAAGCCGGCATGCGGACTGTCGACGAACTCGCAGACCGGCGCTCTGAGCCTCTACGAGAAGGTGGGCATGCGCGTGCGTCGCTCGTACACGCGTTTCGCGAAGACGCTCTGAGCATCCGTGGCGGAGGCCGCGGGATTCGAACCCGCGAGGGGTTGCCCCCTACACGCTCTCCAGGCGTGCCCCTTCGTCCGCTCGGGCAGGCCTCCGCCGTCGAGTCTAGCGGTGGCCCGCCGCCGTACGATGCGGGCGTGGGGGGCCGAGCGGTGGTGGTGGGCGGTGGTGCGGTCGGAGTCGCCTGCGCCCACTACCTCGCGGAAGCAGGCTTCGACGTCACGCTCCTCGACCGCGACGAGGTCGGTCGCGGCTGCTCGTACGCGAACGCCGGCCTCGTCTGCCCGGGACACTCCGAGGCGCTTCCGGGGCCGGGGATCGTCGCCGAGGGCCTCCGCGCGCTCCTCCGCCGCAAGAGCCCGTTCACGATCCGTCCGCAGGCCGGCCCGTCGCTCGTGCCCTGGCTCCTCCGGTTCTGGCGCTCGACGCCGGCCGAGACCTATCACCGCTCGACGGAGGCGCTCGTCGGACTCTCGCGCCTGTCGCTCGAGCTGCACGACGACCTCTCGCGCCGCGGCGTGACCTCGTTCGAGTTCCGTCGCGGGCTCCTGCTCACGGCCTCCCGGGCACCAGGCTGGCGCGAGGAGGCAGAGGCCGCGGTCGAGGAGGTGGCGGCGCTCGGGTTCGGCGCTCGCGTGCTCGAACGGGACGAGTTGCTCGCGCTCGAGCCGGCGCTCGCGGCGGACCACCTCGGCGGGATGGCACTCGAGGACCAAGGCATGGGCGACTGTTACGCGTACGTGCGCTCGCTCGCGGACGGCTTCGCCGAGCGCGGGGTCGTCGTCCGTGAGCACACCGTCGTCCACCGGGTGCTCGTGCACGGCGAGGAAGCCGTCGGGGTGATCGCGGGTGACCCGCTCGAGGAGATCCCGGCCGACGTCGTCGTGATCGCGGCCGGGGCATGGTCGCCCACGCTCGCCCGGCTCCTCCACCTGCGCCTGCCGATCCAGCCGGCCACCGGCTACAGCAGCACACTGCCGAGGTGGCCCGGCGCGCCGACGCACCCGCTGATCGTCGCCGGCTCGCGAGTGATCGTGCTGCCGCTCGCCGAGCGCGTGCGGTTCGCCGGGACGCTCGAGCTCGCGGGATTCCGACGCGTGGCCGACCGCGTGCGCTCACGGGCGGTGCTCGAGGCGGGCCGCGGCGCGCTCCGCGAGCCGCCACCCGACGGGACGGCCGAGCACTGGTTCGGCTTCCGTCCGCTGACGCCCGACGACCTGCCGGCGATCGGCTGGGTGCCGGCGGTGAAGGGCGTGCTCGTCGCCGCGGGCCACGGAACCCTCGGGTTCACCCAGGGCCCGGCGACCGGCAAGCTGATCGCCGAGCTCGCCTCGGGCGCGCCGACCTCGCTCCCCCTCGAGCCCTTCCGCCCCGACCGGTTCTGAGTCACGAGCCCGGGTCGGCCGTTCGTTGACGGCCGGCGGATCTGCTCGTAGCGTCTTGGGGCTTCGGAGGCCGGGGGGCCTGAGTCCCCGCAAGGGGGAAAGGAGGTCCCGTGCGCATCCGCGCAGGCCTCGTACTGACGGGCACCGTCGCCCTCCTCATCGCGCTCTTCGCGGCCGGTGTCCCGGCCGCGCAGGCCGTGACCGAGACCTATCGCGTCCAACTCGACGCGAAGCCGCCCAAGGGAGAGCCGTGGGACTTCATGCGGATCTTCCCGGCGGTCATCACGGTGCACCAGGGCGACGTCATCGACGCCGCATGGGCGAACCCGGAAGCGCCGCACACCGCGACGCTCATCCCGTCCGCCGACGCGAACGCGTGGCGCGACGCGAACCAGGGCCCCGGCGGGCCACAGGATCCATCGGTCTACCCGTACGCGCTCCAGGTCATCGACACGTCGGTGGGCGGAGACGACGGAGAGGTCATCTTGAACCCCGCGGTCGCCGCGCCGACGAACCCGACGTGCGGAGCCGATGCGACAACACCATGTGACTTCGACGGGGTCTCCGTCGCGAGCAGCGGGTTCATGCAAGGTGCGGGGAACCACTTCTTCGCGCGGGTGACGGCCCCGGTGGGGACCTACTCCCTCCTGTGCCTGCTCCACCCGGGGATGCAGGAGACGATCAACGTCGTCGCGGCGAGCGAGACCATCCCGTCACCGCAGGACGTCGCCGACCAGGTCCACCAGGAGGTCCGGCAGGCGAAGCGCGTGGACGGTCCCGCGGCCGATGCCCAGGCGCAGATGGTGCGTTCGAAGGACCTCGCGAACGGCCACCACCTGTGGACGATCTGGGCAGGTGGGTTCTCGAACGGTGTGTCCGCGAACGAGTTCCCGGACGCCGGCCTCGCGGTGCAGCCGCGGGACCGGATCAGGGTGAAGGGGAACTTCGAGATCCACACCGCGACCTTCCCGCTCAGCTCCGCGAACACGACCCCGTTCATCGTGTCGCAGTGCGAGGTCGCCGGCCCCGACACGCCGGCGACGACACCCGCCGACTGTGCGAGCCCGGCCGACTTCCAGGTGGCCTTCAACCCCACGGCGATCATGCCGACGGCGTCGAACAAGCTCGTCGCCGCGGACACGTTCGTGAACTCCGGACTCCTCACGTACGGGAGCTCGTTCACGTTCATCGCCCGCAAGGCCGGCGAGTACCACATGGTCTGTCTGGTGCACGGCCCGATGATGAGCACGACGGTGACCGTTCACCGGTAGCCGATCCGAAGACGCGGCGAGGGCGGGCCCACGGGCCCGCCCTCTGCGTCGCGGAGGCGGCGTGATTCGAACACGCGAGGGCCGGTCAGGGCCCTAACCGCTTTCGAGGCGGTCCCGTTCGTCCGCTCCGGCACGCCTCCGCGGGCGAGTCTAGCAGCGGAAACGCGCCGGTCCGGACCGGCTATGCTCCCGTGAACCGAGCGCGGAACCGCTCGACGGACGGCCGAGGAGGATCGATGGACGCGGAGCGCCTGCGGCGATTCCCCCTGTTCGCGGACCTGCCGCACAAGCAGCTCGAGCGCGTCGCGACGTGGGCGGACGAGATCGACCTGCCGGCCGGCAAGCAGCTCATCGAGCAGGGCGCCTTCGCGCACGAGTTCTTCCTCATCACCGAGGGCACGGCCGAGGTGCTCCACGACGGACGGCATCTGGGCGAGCTCGGGCCCGGCGACTTCTTCGGCGAGATCGCCCTCCTCGAGGGCGACCGTCGCACGGCATCGGTCGTGACGACGACGCCGGTTCGCGTGGTCGTGATGTTCGCGCGCGAGTTCGACGCGATGGACCGAGAGCTCCCCGAGGTCGCCGAGCGCATCCGCCAGGAGATGGTGAAGCGCCGGCGCGAGTTCCCCGACCGGACGAGCCCGGACGGCTAACCCGCGAACAGCACCCGCTCCCACGCAGGCCGCTCGGGCTGGTCTCCCGCATCGAGCTTCGCGCGCCAGGCCTCGTCCGAGAGGCGCTCGCCCGGCGAGCTCGTGAACTCGTAGTACGAGTACACGCCTCCCATCGCGACCTGGAACGTGCCGTGGTCGTCGGGCACGAGCACCAGGATCCGATCGATCCGGCCCGTCCCCACCTCGAGGATGCCGTCCGGCCCGCTCGCGACGTCGGCGACGATCGCCGCGTCCTCGTCGGCATCCAGGCCGGTCTTGGTCTGGTCGGACGAGCGGTACCACAGGCTCTCGAAGGCACCGCCGATGTACGTCAGGCGGTCGTTGCTCCGCTTGGAGAGCGGCACGCCCGCGAGCTCGTCCTGGGCGACCTCCTGGAAGAACGAGAACAGGTTGCCGACGTCGCGGAGCAGCGCGGACTGGTCGGCGGTGAGCAGGTCGCGCTCGTCGAGGCCGGAGCGCATCAGCTCGGCCATCGCGGCGAGGCGCCCGAAGGCCACCGGCTCGGGCTCGACCCAGTTGCGACGATCCGGGATCGGTGCTTCGTCGCCGCCCTCGGCGACGGCCTGCTTCGTGTAGAGGATCGTGTCGTGCTTCAGCTCGGCGAACGACCCGAGCCCGGCCTGCGTGGCCTTCGCGGCCCACACGTCGGTCCGCATGTAGTCGGGGTAGGCGTCCCCGTGATCGACGAAGACCGGCTCGAGCGCGTGGAGCCACGCGTCGTAGACCGTCCCGCCCCAATCCTGCGGAGCTCGGGCCGCGATCGCGTCCTGCATC
>JBLNAW010000317.1:0-11037 GCA_050259555.1 Solirubrobacterales bacterium | reverse complement strand
CCGTTCACGCCCTTGACGCCGGTCTCCATCATCCGTCGGTACGTGGGCATCGCACCCTCGGCCGCGTACCGCTCCATCAGATCCGGACGCATCCCGTCGGCCGCGAACAGCACGACCTTCTGAGCCGAGAGCGGCGAGGTCGCCGCTGAGCTCGTGGGGATGCTCCCCACGAGAGCCGTCACCAACATGACGGCCACGAGCACGCAGGATCTACTGCGAAGACGCATGGACCCCCCTCCCTCGTGGTGCGGGCGTGCGCTCCGACGAGACTCGCCGAGCCCGAAGGACGATCGCCGGGAAGCGCCGATCACGATGCCGAGATGCGGTTGGGATGCAAGATCTCGCGGACGTTCGACGTGCGCTCGACGGTGGGCGGCGCCCACGATCCCTCCCGGACGGGAGCGGTTCCCCGGTGCCGCCTCCCCGACGCTCGGCTGAGGACGATGCTATGCGTGCGCCGGAAGTGGTCCCGGGCCGCCAGGCCCCTGCGTGCCGGGACCGGGACTAAGCCTTTCGGCGGAGATCGGGTCGGCCGTTCGGTGTTGCCTCGGAAGAGCCCGGCCTCACGCGCCGAGGATCGGCAGCGGCCGCCCGATCCGGTTCATCGACCCGGAGACGAACGGCTCGATCTCGACGTCCGCGTAGCCGGCGGATCGGACGACGGCGTGCATGAGGCGCCGACCCTCGTCGGTGCGCGCGCGGGCGAGATCCTCGGCGCCGAGCTCGACGCGCGCGAGGGCACCGAAGTGCCGGACGCGCACCTCGCGGTAGCCGAGCCGCTTCAAGGCGGCCTCGGCGCGATCGACCTTGGCGAGCACCTCGGGTTCGACCGGCGTTCCGTACGGGAGCCGGGAGGCGAGGCAGGGCGAGGCCGGCTTCTCGGCGTTCGGGAGGCCGAGGGCGTGGGCGATGTCGCGGACCTCGGCCTTGCCGAGCCCGGCCTCGACGAGCGGGTGGCGGACCCCGCGCTCGGCCGCCGCCCGGAGCCCCGGACGCCAATCCCCGAGATCGTCCGCGTTCGCCCCGGACAGGACGAGGGCGAAGCCTCGCCGCTCGGCCACGGCGCCGAGCACGTCGTAGAGCTCGACCTTGCAGTGGTAGCAGCGGTCGCGGTCGTTCCGGCGGTAGCCGTCCCGCTCGAGCTCATCGGTCGTCACGACCTCGTGCTCGATGCCGATCGCCCGAGCGACCGACCGGGCGCCCTCGAGCTCGCCGGTCGCGAGCGCGGGCGACACGGCGGTCACGGCGAGGGCCCGATCGCCGAGCACGCGCGAGGCCGCGGCCGCCACCACGGACGAGTCCACCCCGCCCGAGAAGGCGACGACCGCGCTCGGGATCGTCGCGAGGACCGCCCCGAGCTCAGCGAGCGCGTCCATGCAGCTCCTGCGCGGCGGCGAGCGCCTCGGCCCACACCTGCTTCACCGAAAGGCCGGTCTCGGCGGCCACCCGAGCGCAATCGTCGTGTTCCGGCGCGAGGTTCACGACGCGGCCGTCCAGCAACCCGAGCTTCACACGCACGGTCTGCCCGGCGACCGTGACCTCTCGGTGCTCGCGCTCGAGCTCGTAGCGGCGGAAGCTCGCGACGCGGACGCCGAGCGTCGAGGTGTGCTCGAGGAGCGCGCGGGCCACGGCAGCCTCCACATCGGGTCGCGCGAGCGCGCTCACGATGATGCCCGGCCGTCCCTTCTTCATCTGCACGGGGGTCGTCCATACGTCGATCGCGCCCGCCGAGAAGCAACGCTCGACCGCGTCGGGGACGAGCTCGGGCAGGAGGTCGTCGAGGTTGGCCTCGAGGAGCACGACGTCGGCTCCGAGGCTCGGGGTGCCCTCGCCGATCACGATCCGAACCACGTTCGGGCGGTCGACGAGCTCGCGCGTTCCGGCGCCGTATCCCACCCGCTCGAGCGTCATCGGCGGCAGCGGGCCGAACGCCTCGCACGCCTCGGCGACGATCGCCGCACCGGTCGGCGTCACCAGCTCGGCATCGGTCTCCACCCCCACGAGCGCGGCCCCCCGGAGCAGCTCGAGGGCGGCCGGTCCCGGTGAGGGAAGGACGCCGTGCGCCGTCTCCACGAGTCCTCGCGCGTACGGAACGGGCGAGCACATCAACCGTTCGATGCCGAGCGCGTCGAGGAGGACGAACGTCCCGCAGAGGTCGATCAGCGTGTCGACGGACCCGAGCTCGTGGAGGCGGAGATCCTCGATCGGTGCGCCGTGCACCTCGGCCTCGGCCTCGGCGAGCCGGTGGAGCGCCGAGAGCGAGCGCGCCTTCGCGCCGGGGGGGATCGACGAGGTCTCGATCGCGGCTCGCAGCTCGGCGACGGCTCGCGGGTGCTCGGGCCTCGGCCCCGCGTCCACCACGTCGACGTGCGCGGCGGGAACGCCGTGCCGGGACGTCCTCGTGACCTCGACGAGCACCTCGGGGAGCCCGAGCGCGGCCGGGAGACCCGCGAGCAGCTCCTGCGGGGCGCCGGCGTCGACGAGCGCCGCGAGCACCATGTCGCCCGCGATCCCGCCGATGCAGTCGAGGTAGGCGACCCGCGTCACGACCCGCTCCGATGCAAGGCGATCCGAGCCGCGACGGTCCCGGCCCCCAGGCCGTCGTCGATCCCGACCACGGCCAGCCCATCCACGCAGGACGTCAGCATCGCGTTCAGGGCCGTGGTGCCCCCGTGCGCGGAGCCGTACCCCACGCTCGTCGGGACGCCGATGACCGGACAGGGCGCGAGTCCGCCGACGACGCTCGCGAGCGCGGCGTCCATGCCGGCGACGACGACCACGCAATCGGCTCGCTGGATATCGGGCAGCGCGTTGCCGAGGCGATGGAGCCCGGCCACGCCCACGTCCTCGTGGACCACGACGGTCGTCCCCATCAGCTCCGCACGGATCCGAGCCTCGTGCACGACCGGGCCGTCGCTCGTCCCGCCCGAGACGATCGCCACGAGCCCCCTCGGCTCGGGCTCGGCCCGACGGACCCACACGGCTCGCGCGAGCTCGTGCTCCCTGGCCTCGGGGATCGCGGCGCGGACGGCGGCGCGGACCTCGGCGGAGGCGCGCGTGACCATCACGCTCGAGGCGCCGGCCCCGTCGAGCGCGAGGGCGATCGCGACGACCTGCTCGGTCGTCTTGCCCTCGGCGAGGACGACCTCGGGTGCGCCCTGCCGGAGCTCTCGGTGCGTGTCCACCGTCGCGAAGCCGAGCTCGAGGAACGGGAGCGCGGCGAGTCGTTCCGCCGCGTCGGACGGCGACACGGCGCCGGCGGCCACGGCGGCGAGCAGGTCGTCGATCTCGGAGCGCCGCGTCACGGGCGGAGTCTACGCTCGGGCCGCGGCACGGGTGGGCACGCTACCCGAACCGCCGGCCGAGCACCCTGGCGAGCGCCCCGAGCTCCGTCGTCAGCGCGAGCAGCTCGGCGGGGCGGAGCGCCTGCGGCCCGTCGCAGAGGGCCTCGCTCGGGTTGGCGTGGACGTCGATCATCACGCCGTCGGCACCCGCGGCGATCGCGGCGCGAGCCATCGGCGCGACGAGGTCCTTGTGACCGGTCGCATGCGACGGATCGACGATCACCGGCAGGTGGCTCTCGAGCTGCGCGACCGCCATGCCCGCGAGATCGAGCGTGTTCCGCGTCGCGGTCTCGAACGTCCGGATCCCACGCTCGCACAGGATGATCTCCGAGTTCCCGCGCTGGGCGATGTACTCGGCGGCCATGAGCCACTCCTCGATCGTCGCCGAGAACCCGCGCTTCAGCATCACGGGCTTGTGCGTCGAGCCGGCCGCCTTCAGCAGCTCGAAGTTCTGCATGTTGCGTGTCCCGATCTGGAGCGCGTCGGCCCAGTCGGCGACGAGGTCCACGTCGCGCGAGTCGACGACCTCGGTCACGACGGGGAGCCCGGTGTCCTCGCGACACGCGGCGAGGATCTCGAGCCCGTGCTTGCCGAGCCCCTGGAACGAGTACGGCGACGAGCGCGGCTTGAACGCGCCGCCGCGCAGGATCGTCGCGCCCGCCGCCTTCGCCGCCCGGCAGGCCTCGAACGCCTGCTCCTCGCTCTCGACCGCGCACGGGCCGGCGATCACCGTGAACGTCTCGCGCCCGACGACCGCCGAGCCGACCTTCACGACGGTCGGCTGCGGGTGGAGCGACCTCGCGACCATCTTGTAGGGCTTGCCGACGTGGATCAGGTGGTCGACGCCCGGAAGGTTGTCGAGGTCCAGGGCTCGGAACGTCCCCGTGTCCCCGACGAGGCCGATGATCGTGTGCACGGTGCCGCGCGAGACGAAGGCCTCGCCGCCGACCTCGCGCACCTTCTCTGCGACGCGCTCGATGTCGGCCTCCGTCGCCTCCCTGCTCATCACCACGACCATCGCTCGTCCTCCGCGCTCGGCGGGTCCGTTCCCCGGAGACGCAGAACCCCGGGTCCGCGACCCGGGGTCCCCTGTGCGTGCGTCGGCTCAGGTGACTACGCCGGGTCAGCCCCGCCGTAGAAGAACCAAGAACCCACGTACTCCCTCATCAGGGCACCCATCCTGGCAGGGCGTCGGGTCGGTGGCAACCGGGGTCGGTCGGCCCGGCGTCCGGGGTCCGGGAGGCCCAGACCCGACGGGACCCCGAGGATAGGATGCGGGCGATGTCCGTGACGGTGGTGGACCACCCGCTCGCCGAGCATCTGCTCACTTCGCTCCGCGATCGGACCACCCCACCGGCCGTCTTCCGGACGCTCGCGAAGCGGCTCGCGCTGGCGCTCACGCTCGAGGCGATCCGCGACCTCCCGACGACCGAGGTGTCGGTCGACACGCCGCTCGAGCGCACCACCGGGCGGACGCTCGGCGACCTCGTCGCGGTCCCGATCCTGCGGGCTGGGCTCGGGATGCTCGAGGCCGTGACCGAGCTCTTCCCCGAGGTCGCCGTCGGGTACATCGGGCTGGAGCGCGACGAGGCCTCCCTGCAGCCGCAGTCCTACTACCGGAAGCTCCCGCCGGTGGACGGCCAGCACGTCCTCGTGCTCGACCCGATGCTCGCGACGGGAGGCTCGGGCTCGGCGGCCTGCTCGGCCGTGAAGGATGCGGGCGTGCCGGCCTCGATCCGGTTCGTGTGCGTGGTGGCCGCGCCCGAGGGCATCGCGAAGCTCCAGGCCGATCACCCGGACGTCCCGATCTTCACCGGGGCCCTCGATCGGGAGCTGAACGAGCATGGCTACATCCTGCCGGGACTCGGGGACTTCGGGGACCGGCTGTTCGGAACGGAATGAGCCTCATGAGACCACTCGGGACGGCGTTCGGGAGGGCCGAACCGCGGTCGGGGGCGCTCGCGTATCATCCGATGGAAGCGTTCCGAGAACGCTTGGGGAAGAAGGGGGGAAGTGGATGAGCAAGTTCCTACGGCTCTTCGCCGTGCTCGCCGTGCTGACGCTCGTGGCGGCCGCGTGCAACAACGACAACGGCGGTGGCGGAACGACGGGCACGACGGGCACGACGGGTGCGACGGGCGGCACGGCGCCGCCGTCCGGTGCGGACATCACGGTCGGCCTCGCGTACGACCTCGGTGGACGCGGCGACCTGTCCTTCAACGACTCGGCCGCGGCCGGACTCGACAAGGCCAAGACCGACTTCGGGATCCAGACGCAGGAGCTCGAGCCCAACCAGGGCGGCACGAACCGCGCCGAGCTGCTCGACCTCCTCGCATCGCAGGGCACCAACCTGATCATCGGCGTCGGCTTCCTCTACGCCGAGACGGTGTGTGCCGCGGCCGCCAAGTACCCGGACGTCAACTTCGGCGACGTCGACGGGTTCATCAACAAGGACACCGCGAACTGCCCCGGAGCGCACGACCTGACGGCCAGTGACAACCTCGCATCGCTGCTGTTCGCCGAGGAGCAGGGCTCGTTCCTGGTCGGTGCGGCGGCCGCGCTGAAGTCCACGACCGGACACGTCGGCTTCATCGGCGGCGTGGACATCGACCTGATCCACAAGTTCGAGGCCGGGTTCGTCGCCGGAGCGCAGAAGATCAACCCGGACATCAAGGTCGACATCAAGTACATCACCCAGCCGCCAGACTTCGGCGGGTTCAACGACCCGGCGAAGGCCAAGGAGATCGCGACGAGCATGTACGAGGGCGGCGCCGACGTCGTGTATCACGCGGCGGGCGGCTCCGGCCTCGGCCTGTTCGAGGCGGCGAAGGCCTACTCGGACTCGAGCGGGACGCACGTCTGGGCGATCGGGGTGGACTCCGACCAGTACCAGACGGCCCCGGCCGAGCTCCAGCCGTTCATCCTCACCTCGATGCTGAAGCGTGTGGACGTGGCGGTGTACGAGACGATCAAGTCGCAGGTCGAGGGCACCTTCGAGGGTGGCTACCACACCTTCGATCTGTCGGTGGACGGCGTCGGCTACTCCACCTCGGGTGGCTTCGTCGACGACATCGCGTCACAGCTCGAAGATCTGAAGGCGCAGATCATCGACGGCACGATCGTCGTTCCGACGTCGTAGTCGGCAGGCAACGATGCAGCACGCGAGGGCCCGGGGTACGATTCCCCGGGCCCTCGTCCCTGACGTGAAGGATCCCGTTGGCTGAGCGAACACCCGCCGTCGAGCTGAAGGGCATCACGAAAGCCTTCCCCGGCGTGGTAGCCAATGACGACATCAACCTCGCGGTCCTTCCGGCGGAGATCCACGCGGTGGTCGGCGAGAACGGCGCCGGCAAGTCGACGCTGATGAAGATCCTCTACGGCATGCTCCGGCCCGACGGCGGCACGATCTCGGTCGACGGACATGCGATCCATTTCCGCTCTCCGAAGGATGCGATCGCCGCGGGCATCGGGATGGTCCACCAGCACTTCATGCTCGCGACGAACTTCACGGTCCTCGAGAACGTGGTCCTCGGCTCGGAGCCCGCGCACGCCGGCGTCCTCGACTTCGGGGACGCGCGAGCGCGGATCCGCGACCTGTCCGAGAGCCACGGCGTGCCGCTCGACCCCGATCGGCTGACCGAGGACCTCGCCGTCGGCGAGCGCCAACGCGTCGAGATCGTGAAGGTCCTGTTCCGTGGTGCTCGGATCCTCATCCTCGACGAGCCGACGGCCGTGCTCGTGCCGCAGGAAGTCGTGGAGCTCTTCGGACAACTCCGACAGCTGAAGGCGCAGGGCGTCACCATCATCTTCATCTCGCACAAGCTGGACGAGGTCCTCGAGATCGCCGACTCGATCACGGTGATCCGCGCGGGCCACACGGTCGCCACGGTGAAGCCGGAGGACGTGACCGCCCGTCAGCTCGCCGAGCTCATGGTCGGCAGCGAGCTCCCCACGCCGGAAACGAGGGAGTCGACGGTCACCGAGGATGTCGTGCTCTCGGTTCAAGATGTCGGCGTGCGCGTCGGCGAGCGCTGGGCTCTCGAAGGCGCGAGCTTCGACATCCACCGGGGGGAGATCGTCGGGATCGCCGGCGTCGAGGGCAACGGGCAGCGCGAGCTCGTCGAGACCCTCATGGGCCTTCGGAAGCCGGACGTGGGCGCGATCGAGCTCGTGGGGGCCGATGTCTCGGGCTCGTCGACGCGTCAGCGCCGCGAGGACGGGATCGGCTACATCCCCGAGGACCGCCAGGGCCGCGGACTGCTGCTCACGTCCCCGCTGTGGGAGAACATGATGCTCGGGCACCAGACGGTCGAGCCGTTCTCCCGGGGACCGTGGGTGAACAAGGGGGGAGCTCGCCTGCGGACCGAGGAGGTCATCCGCGAGTACAACGTCATGACCCCCGGGCCGAACACCCCCGCGCTCGCATTGTCCGGAGGGAACCAACAGAAGCTGATCGTCGGTCGCGAGATGACCGCCGAACCGAAGGTGCTGATCGCCGCCCAGCCGACGCGAGGCATCGACGTCGGCGCCCAGGCCGCGGTGTGGGAGCAGATCCGCGAGGCACGGGCTCTCGGGCTCGCCCTGCTGTTGATCTCCGCGGACCTCGAGGAGCTGATCGGCCTCTCGGACACCCTCTACGTCATCTTGCGGGGGCGCCTGGTCGCCCAGCTCGACCCGGCGACGGTCACGCCCGAGGAGCTCGGCTCGTACATGACCGGGGCGAAGGAAGCGGGGGCGGCGTGAAGCGGCTGCGCGTCCGGCTCCTCTGGCTCCTCGTGCCGGTCTCGGCGATCGTCCTCGCCGTGGGCGTGTCGTCGTTGGTGCTGCTGTCGATCGGCGAGAGCCCCATCGCGGCGTTCCGGTCCATGTTCCGGTACGGCACCCAGGGGAACTCGGTCGCCTCGATGATCAACCGGGCGGTCCCGCTGTTCGTGGCCGGCCTCGCGGTGGCGATCGGGTTCAAGATGAACCTGTTCAACATCGGCGTCGAGGGCCAGTACCGGATCGCGGCACTGCTGTCCGCCGCGGCCGGCGCCGCCGTCACGCTGCCGGCACCGTTGCACATCGCCTTCATCATGCTCGTCGCCATGTTGGTCGGCGCCGGGTGGGCGAGCATCGCCGGTGTGCTGAAGGTGAAGCGCGGTGTCCACGAGGTCGTGTCCACGATCATGCTCAACTCCATCGCGACCGGTATCGGTGCCTACCTGCTCGCCAACTACCTGCGGAAGCCGCTCGTCGGCAGCGAGCTGCTGCTTTCCACGAAGTCCATCCCTCCTTCGGGGCAGCTCCCCCCGCTCACCCAGATCGGCGGCGAGGACCTCCGCTCCTTCCTGCTCATCGCGATCGCGCTCGGGGTGTTCGTGTACGTGTTGATCTGGCGGACCCGATTCGGGTACGACCTGCGCGCGAGCGGGGTCAACCCCGACGCGGCGCGCGCCTCGGGTGTGGATCCCAACCGGATGATCATGCGAACGATGATGATCTCGGGCGCCATCGCCGGACTGATCGGGATGAGCGACCTGTTCGGCTTCTTCCACGCGTACACCCTCGACTTCCCCACCGGACTGGGGTTCGACGGCATCGCCGTCGCGCTCGTCGGCCTGAACCATCCCGTGGGCATCGCGATCGCGGCGCTGGTCTTCGGCTGGGTGGATCGAGCCGCCCAGATCCTGGACCTCGAGGGGATCCCGAAGGAAGTCATCGTCATCACGAAGGGCGTCATCATCTTCTCGGTCGTCGTCGCGTACGAGATCGTTCGCCGCCTCGTGCTCTCGCAAGAGGTCAAGGCCGCCGCGGAGGAGACACGGCGGCTCGAGGAGGAGAAGGAGGCGGTGGCGGCGTGAGCTGGGGAGCGACCGACACCGCGCTCACAGGGGCTCCAGCTGGGCAGGGTCGTCGCCTGGACACGCGGCGGGTGCTCCTCCTCCTCGGTTGGGTGATCGTCCTGCTCTCGGGCGTCCGCTTGATCACCTCGGCGCCCGACCTCACGTCGAGCGGGACGTGGGGAACGGCCCTTCGGCTCGCCGTGCCCATCCTCCTCGCCGCGCTCGGCGGCTTGTACTCGGAGCGGACCGGCGTCGCGAACATCGGCCTCGAGGGGATGATGATCCTCGGTACCTGGTTCGGGGCGTGGGGAGGCTGGCAGTTCGGCGCGTGGTGGGGCGTCGTGCTCGGCATCCTCGGGGGTACCGCCGGCGCGCTCATCCATGCGATCGCCACGGTGAGCTTCGGGGTCAACCAGATCGTGTCCGGCGTCGCGATCAACATCCTCGCCGGCGGGGTCGCGCGTTTCCTATCCGTCATCGCCTTCACGGGTGCAGGCGGCGGCGCGACGCAGTCGCCACAGATCACCTCGGAGCTGCCCAGGCTCACGGTGCCGGTACTCGCCGGAGGCAGCTTCTTCGGAAGGGGATCGCCCGACGTACTCGGCTGGCTCGAGCGCCGACACTGGTTCCTGATCTCGGATGTCAGTGCGATGTTCCGTGGGTTCATGGTCGAGCTCTCGATCCTCACGGTGATCACGCTCCTGCTCGTGCCGGCGACGTACTTCTTCCTCTGGCGAACACGGCTCGGCCTTCGGATGCGCTCGGCGGGAGAGAATCCATGGGCGGCCGAGTCGCTCGGTGTGCGCGTCTACACGATGAAGTACATCGGCGTGCTCATCTCCGGGGCACTCGCCGGGCTCGCCGGCGCGTTCCTCGTCCTGGAGGCCGCCGGGATCTACCGGGAGGGACAGACGGGAGGTCGCGGCTTCATCGGCCTCGCGGCGATGATCTTCGGCAACTGGCGTCCGAGCGGCGCGCTTGCCGCGGCCGGGCTGTTCGGATACACGGACGCCCTGAACCTGCGGTCCGACCCCGCCATCCACGCACTCCTGCTCTTCGCCGCGATCGCGCTCCTGGCGCTCGGTGCCTGGTACCTGTACAAGCGGCGCGTCCTCGGTGGGAGCCTCGCGATCGGCATCGGGGCGCTCGCGTTCGTGTGGTTCGCGGTGACCGACAGCGTGCCGCGCCAGATCGTGTTCATCACGCCGTACGTCGCGACGCTCCTGGTCCTGGCCGTAGCCTCGCAGCGACTCCGGATGCCCACCTACGACGGCATCACGTTCCGCAAGGGCTCGCAGATCAGCTGACGTCGGACGCGCGATGACCGTCGACCGCGTGGCCGAGGTGCGGGAGCGGGTGGACGACTCCACCTTCCACCGCAGCTTCGGCATGAAGCTCGAGCACGTCGCCGAGGGCGAGGTCGACCTCTCGCTCGAGGCGGGCCCCGAGCACCTGAACCTGATGGGGACCGTGCACGGTGGGGTGCTCGCGACGCTCGCGGACTCGGCGACCGGACTCGCCTACCGCACCGTGCTCGAGCCGGGGACGACGTTCACGACGATCCAGCTGTCACTCACGTACCTGACCGCGGGACGCGCAGGCAGGATCGTGGCTCGAGGACGGGTCGTGAAGCGCGGGCGACGGACCGGCTACGCGGAGGCGGACGTGGTGGACGGCGAGGATCGGCTGCTCGCGAGGGCGACGGCGCTGCTCGCCGTCATGCCCGAGCCGGCTCAGTAGTCGATGTCCATCTCCTCCATGACCTTCGCGAGCTCGGCGATCGCGCCCTGGAGCTGCATGAGCAGCATCATCGAGCCGTTCACCTTCAGCCTGCCCGTCATGAAGGCCGAGACGGGGCTCACCTCGCT